>CP007711.1:0-309491 GCA_000770195.1 Candidatus Malacoplasma girerdii
ATGAATGGTAGTTACGATTTCAATATTGTCAAAATTAATTGAAGTGATATTAAAGAACAAATTAAAAAGAGTATTAAAAATAGCGATATTTTTAATGATTTCATTAAATCGGTTTTAGTATACGGAATTGATGAAAATAATTTGATTCTTTCTGTTAAGAATGAATTAGCTAAAAAAACAATTAATAATAATTATTTATCGTTATTTACCTCTATTGTTAACAAAACATTAAATGCTAATTTTAATTTGCGTTTTTTAACTAATGAAGAAATAGCTGATTGAGAAGAAAATTTTAAAAATAAAGAAAATAAAAGTGTTTCTTTTAACAAAGCGAATACTAATCAAAGATTGTCCTTTAACTCTTATGTTGTTAGTCAATTTAATAAAAACGCTTATAATGCCCTAAAATCAATTTTAGACAAAAAGCTGGTTTGGAATCCAATTTTTATTAGCAGTAATGTAGGATTAGGTAAAACTCATTTATTAAATGCTTTTGCTAATGAGTATTTAAGATTAAACCCTAACGCTAACGTATATTATGTTACTTCTGATGAGTTTATTCGTGAAATTTATCATTCATTACAAGAAAATAGTAATAAAAATATTAATGAAGTAATTGATAAATATGAATCGGTTGATGTTTTGTTAATTGATGATGTCCAATTTTTAGCAACTAAAGAAAAAATTAGTGAAATTTTCTTTAATATTTTTAATCATAATATTGCTAAAGGAAAAATTGTCATTATGAGCAGTGATAAACATCCTGATCAAATGGAAAATTTTCATGATCGAATGAAATCACGCTTTAGTAGTGGATTGTGTGTCGAAATATCAAAACCTTCAATTGAATCAATTTGCCAAATTTTAGAAATGAAAATTAATGAGGCAAATCTTGGTTTTATTTTTCCAAAAGAAACAATTCTTTATATTGCAAGAAGAAATCAAAGTGATATTAGAAAGTTAAATGGATATTTAAATCAAATTCTTCATTATGCTTTTAATAATTTGTCTCCGGGTGCAATAATTTCAATTAATATTGTGCAAACTGCTACAAAAATCACTGATATTGAAGAAATTAAACATCGTGGTTTTGATATTGATCCAAACATTGTGATTGAACAGGTTTGCTTAGCTTATGGGGTTGATCCAAAGGAAGTTAAATCAAAGTCGCGACTATATCAAATTGCTAACTGTCGAAGTATTTGTATGTATGTACTTCGTAAAAAATTTGATATGAAATATGAGGAAATAGGCAAATTCTTTTCTAACCGTAATCATTCAACCGTAATTACCTCAATTGAAAAAGTTAAAAACAAGTTAGAAAACGATAAAGTAGCTGCTGATTTTATTGAAAAAATTTATAAAAACATCTAAATATTTCAAAAGTTTTCAACAAAGATATCAACATATATCAAATTATTTTTTTAACGATAAAATCTTGATAAATTAATATTTTTAAGAATATTTCAACATTTCAACAATTGATATTGTTATATTTATAAATTAAATTAAAAATAAATAAAGCTAAAAAATAAAAATAAAATGTTTAAATATTTTATTAATCTAAAATAACAATATGAATTTCAAAATTAAAACATCTACATTAAGAAATAATTTAATTCTTTCACTATTAACTACAGATTCAACAACAATCAATCCATTTTTTTCTTCAATTTTAATTGATGTTAAAGAAGATGAAATAGATTTAATTAGTACAAACTTCAAACATTCAAGTCTAATAAAAATAACTGATAATTTTAAAGTTAACAATATAGGTAAAGTACTAATTAAAGGAAGAACTTTATTTGATATTATTGACAAAATTAGTTCTAATGATATTTCTATTGAAAAAAACGATGAAAAATCCTTACAAATCAGCAGTAATAATTTTTCATGTGAATTAAATTTATTAGATGCAGAAAATTATCCGATGATTGAATTTGAACATGAAGGTTGAATTCAATTTACTCTATCAGTTGAATGAATTAACAAAATTAGCAACAAATTAAATAATTTCACAGTTAATTCAACTAGTAAAATTGGTCCAATGACAGGTTTTAGTTTTGATACTACACATAGAGATAATCTTTTAGAAGTTTTAGCAACAAACTCACATCATTTGGGTTATTTAAATTTTGAACAACAATTACCAAAATTTTTAATTATTATTGATCCTGAAACACTAAAATTCATTATTTCTATCGTAAGTAATAAAAACAAAATTAAAGAAATCACTTTTTTTACAAACAAACAAAAGATTATTTTTGAAATTGAAGGTAATTGATATCGTTCTACTTTAATTGATGGAGAATATCCAACTCATTACAAGGTAATTGAAAATGAACGTAAATATCAAATTAGTTTCAAAAAGAATGAATTAAATGAAGCACTAAAAATTGCTTCGGTTGTAGCAACTTCAAATGATATTAATAAAAAACCTTCGATCCAACTAAAGATTACACCAAAAACACTAGAAGTTTCAACTAGAACGATGCAATTAGGTTCAACATTCCAAGAAGTTAACTTAATTACTTCAAATGTCGATGTTAATTTTGAATTTATTTTAAACATTAACTATCTTGAACATATTTTAAAAGCACTGGATACTGATGTAATTAATTTAGAATTTAATGAATCAAACAAATCATTAATTTTTAAAAATCAAAACGACAACTCAGCTGCTTATTTAGTGTTACCAATTAGATTTTAATTAGTTTTAAACCAATGGATAAAACTGTATTACTTGAAAAAAGAAAAAATCTTTTAAATCAAAACAAGAATTCCAACGAGATTTTCCTTAGTCGTAAATTTATTAATATCATTCAATTAATTGATGAAGAAACATTAAAAAATTTCTTTTTTAATTCAAGTGTTAATCACATTCAAATCAACAAAACAAATATCATTAATGAAATCAAAGAGAAAATTGAATCTATTGATAATTTAAACAAATTGAAAGAATTTGTTGAAAATGAATTATTAAATATTACTAACCTGCCTAATGAATGTAATGGAAAAGAATTAGGCGAATGAAAGGAAAAAGTCTGTAAAAAATTAATTGATACTCGTTTGAATCAAATTTCTGAATTAATTGAACTACATAACGAAAGTAAAATTGATTATTTTGAAAGCAATATCTGAAAACTATTTCTATCTTTTGGAATTTTAAGTGGAGTTAGTGAGTATTTAAACAAGGATTTACTTTACTTAAATTCACCAATTATAAACTTAGAAATTGACGTCCAAGTAAATGAAAATGGAATCATAAATATTTTTAAAAGAAATGATGCAAACATTGTTAATAATATTCTTTTAATCAACTTGTTGGAAACACATTTTGAAACAAAAACAAGCTTAACAAATTTTTTTAATGATGTAGAAATAAGTGAAGAAATTATTAACAAGTATTTTAATCAAATTGCTAGTATTTTTCCTAATATTCAATTAGATGAAAAAAACAAAAACTTTTCAAAAGTTAGTAAAGAAAAATTAAGCAGAGACCTTGGTCATAATGTTTTTATTAAGAAAATATTTACTATATGTTTAATTAATCCAATTGGTGGAAAAATTTTACAAGATTACGACCAATTAATTGAAAATGATTATGAATTTCCAGTTGTTGAATCGGTGTTTACTGAAAACAAAAACAACGAAGTTTATGATAGGGATAATGTTTGAGAATTAAACAATCTATTAAATGTTTATCAAAAATTAGCAGTAGTCAATTCTTTATACAAAAACACATTAATTTATGGTCCTCCTGGTACTGGTAAATCAGAAGTAGTAATATCACTAATTGCAAACGCAATTATTAGTAATAAAAACATTTTGGTTGTCAGTGAAAAGAAGGCAGCACTTAACGTCATTGAAAAAAGACTTAATAACTTAAGTAATTTAGTAATGTCGGCTTTTGATGAAAGTACCAAAGATGTTTTTTATGAGCGAATAATTAACATCAATAAAAAAATTATTTATTCCAATTCAGTTGAACTACCGAAAAGAGACACAAGATATAACGAAATTTTTGATTACTATCAAATATTAAATCAAATATTAAATTACAATGACATTACTGGAAAAAACATTTTCGATTTTTTAAAAATCATTAAAAATGTTGATAATAAAAAATTGAGTGAAAACTCGTTTATTATTATTAATTTAATTAATTTATGTAAATTGAATAAGAATTTTTCAATTAATGAAATAATTGAAAAAATCAAATTATTTATTTCGACAATTAAAAAAATTAAAGAAGCCTTTCCTCACATCAAAGATTATCGGCACATTTTTAATAAAGAAAATCTAAAAAAATTACTAGAAAATATTAAAAATAACCCCGATAAGAAATTTATTCTTTTAAGTTATATTAAAAACGAAAAGTTAATAAATAAAAAACCACTATTAACACTCAAATCAAAAGATGAGAAAAAAATTGATTTTGATAAATTAACCAATCTAATTAACTTAATTATTGATGAAAACATTATTTACATTAGTGATTATGAAGAATACCAAAAGCTATTTGATAATTGTGAAAACGTTAATGATTACATTTCATATTATTTATGAACAAAAGATACAAAAATTATAAACTTCATTAATATTATTAATAAAAAAGTTAATATTGATTCTGTTATTCATAATTACTGAAGCGAAAAAATAAATATCGCTCAAAAACTAGATCAAATTCTTTTAGATTATTATGCTTTTCACTTAAAGAAACAAATGGTGGAATCTAAAGAATTTGATAAAAAATGGACCGAATTAGTTCGTAAAGCAAATTTATTAAAAAGACCGTCAATAAACAAATTAATTAAAGATCATTATGGTTTATTAAGAAAAATATTTCCAATATGAGTTTTATCACCGTTAATGGCAGCATCTATTTTGCCATTAAATAAAGATGAGTTTGATTTAGGTGTTTTTGACGAATCATCACAATTACGAATTGAAAAAGGATTGCCATTAATTTACCGTTGCAAATCTTCAATTGTTTCAGGAGATGACAAACAACTGAAACCAACTGATTTCTTTCAAAAAATTAATGAATTAGATGAAGAATATGTTGGGCATTTAGATAATGTTGATTCATTGTTAGATAAAGCCAAATCATCCAATTGATTAAGTTTCACATTAATGAATCACTATCGTTCAACTTATGAAGAACTAATTTATTTTTCAAATCGTTATTTTTACGATAATCAATTAATTTGCATTACTAAAAATAAAAACAATAAAAAATCAATTGATGTTATTGAAGCTAATGGAATTTATAATCGTGAAAAAGGAATTAATGAAATTGAAGCTAATTTAACAATCAAAAGTTTATTAGAAAACTATGAACAATATAATTCAACTCTTGTGGTTACATTTAATCTAAAGCAAGCTGAACATATTGAAGTTTTAATAAACGCTAATGCAACTCTTAAAAATTTAGTTGAAAATAAGAAACTAAAAGTTTGTAGTTTGGAAAACGTTCAAGGTGACGAAGCAGATTTAGTTATTATCAGTTCTACTTTTGCTAAGGATAAAAATGATAAATTTATTCAAAACTTCGGTCCGATTAATCAAAACTCGGGAATGAATCGAATTAATGTAATGATAAGTCGAGCGAAAGACAAAATTATTTTCATTAAATCAATGCAATCAAGCTGAATTACTAATTTAGATAATGCAAACATTAAAGTATTACATGACTATATTCAATACATTGAACAATTACAAACCGATAACGAAATATTAAATAAATTATTAAAACACATTAGTTCAATATATAACGAAGATAACAATTTAATTAACGAAATTAAAACTGAATTATTGAATAATTCAAATTTAATATTAGAAGAAAACCAATATATTGGAACCAATAAAATTGATGGTGTAATTAAAGACAAAGAAACTAATGAAGTTAAATTATTATTAATCTTTGACGATCAAGAAAAAATAAAAAAACATTTTAATGACAAAATTAGTTTGATTACTGATATTGATCGCCAAAAATATTACGAAGATCGAAATTATCGAACCATAAGAATTAATGAAATTGAGTGATTAATTAATAAAAATATTATTATTGAAAAAATAAAGCAATTATCGCAAATATAAAATATTAATATGAGTTTATCGGCCGGAATAGTCGGGTTGCCAAATGTTGGTAAATCTACATTGTTTAATACAATCACAAATTTAAGAGTTGAAGCAGCTAATTATCCGTTTGCTACTATTCAACCAAATGTTGGTGTTGTTAAAGTTAAAGATCAAAGATTAATTGATTTAGCTAATTTAATTAATCCGGAAAAAATAACTTTTGCTACATGTACATTTGTTGATATTGCGGGTTTAGTAAAAGGGGCCAGCAAAGGTGAGGGTTTAGGCAACCAATTTTTAGCTAATATTCGCGAAGTTGATGCGATTTGTCATGTTGTAAGATGCTTTAAAGATAAAGATATTACACACGTGTTTGATACTGTAGATCCAGTTCGTGATGTTGAAATTATTAATTTGGAATTAATAATGGCAGATTTAAATGTTGTTACAAAAAGATATTCGATTGTGGCAGCAAAGCATAAATCTGGTGATAAGTCATTAGAAAAAGAATTTAATGTTTTAACTAAACTTAAATCATTATTAGAAGCTAATAAAATGCCAAAAGATAGTGATTGAGACAAAGAAGAAACACTAATTATTAAAAATTACAATTTATTAACATCAAAACCAACAATTTATATAGCAAATATTGATAGTGATGATTTAAATAATCCTGAATCCAACAATAATTATTTGAAATTAAAAGAATATGTTTTAAAAAATACAAAAGACAAGATTCTACCGATATCAGTTAGCATGGAATTTGAAATATCTTTATTAGATGAAAAAGATAAGCAAGATTTTATTAGTGGTTTAGGCGTTAAAGAAATTGGAATTGACAAATTAATTAAAACAACTTACGACTTATTAGGTTTAAAAACATTTTTTACGTTTGGCAAAAAAGAAACAAGAGCATGAACATTCAAAAGTGGAATGACAGCCCCACAATGTGCGGGGATTATTCATACTGATTTTGAAAAGGGTTTCATTCGTGCTGAGATATATTCCTATTTAGATTTACTAGAACTTAAATCTGAAGTTACTGTCAAAGAAAAAGGAAAAATGCATGTTGAAGGCAAAGAATATATCATGCAAGACGGCGATGTTTGTTTGTTTAGATTTAATATTTAACATTAATTGTTAACGTTATATTCGTATATTTTGCAGTTAATCGGAGCTTTGGTAATAATATCAAAGTCTTTTTCATTATTAAAATAAAAAGCAAATAAACGCCCAACCCAACTATGGGAGATAACCACAATAGTGTCGTTTTTTTCTGATTCTTTTCAAATCCTTTCAATAAATGGTTTAACTCTTTTTAAATACATATCTTGAATTTTTTCAATACCAAGATTTAAATCTGAATTTAAATTAAAGTCAGCCATTAACAATTTGTCATTACTATTGCAAGGCAGCCCTTCTAATTTACCAAAGTCTCTTTCAATTAAATTTTGTTCAACATGGATTTCTAATTTAAAAACTCTGGATAGTTCTTGAGCAACGATATATGCCCGGCGACAAGGGGATGTAAAAATTTTAGTAACTTGATATTTTTTAATTTCATTCTTCAAGTTATGTAATTGCTTCAATCCATCTTGTGAAATTTCACAATCTCTTAAACCACACCAAACATTATTATGATTATCTTGAGTTTTAGGGTGTCTAATGAAAAGAATTTTCATTTATACAAAAAACCTTTATTAAGATTAATTATAAATTAGCACAATCATTATTTGCATTTATTTTAAAGCCAAAACACAAGATTACTTACCATCTATATATATACTTTATGGCTATAAAAATATAAAATATAATTCACTGGATTATTATGTTTCAAATTAAAGCAAGAGATAAAATTAATAAATTTAATTTTGTAAAAAAGATAGTTAATATATTTTCTTTATTAATATTGTCAGTAATTACGACAAGTTTATTATTTGCTTTTTTGATAACTGGCAACAAACACTTAGTTTTTATAAATGTTTTATTTAGTTCATTAGCAATTCCAGGATATTTTTTGATTCAATCTATTTGAACTACTTTGTATAAAGATTATTTATGAAGAAAGACAAAGTATGAATTTTTAGAAATTGTTCACAAAACAAAAATTCCAGAGAAAAACAACAAAGTTGTTTTTGTTTACACAACCCACGATGATTTTTTTGAATCTAGATTTCTTCAAGTAACAAAACAAACATACAAAAATATTGAATATTGAATTTCGGATGGCTCTGAAAAAAAACACAATATTAAAAGAGTAGAAGAATTTGCTAAAAAACACAACATAAATTATTTTTCTCTAGGTCGCCCAAGCATAAACAAAGGAGACAATTTAAATACCTTTATTTTAAAAAGTGGAGCAAAATTTGACTACATTGTGATCATGGATGCTGACGTACATGTGGATATTAATTTTGTAGAAACAAGTTTAAAATTATTTAATAGTGAAAACAATAAATCTAAAAAATTAGGATATATATCTCCTTGTGTTTTTAATTATGGTTCAAAGTCATTATTTAGCAATTGAGGAAGAAACTTTTTTGGTGTTTTCCAATGTTTAGCAGAACAAATAAGATTCTTTTCTCCATTTGATAGAACAGAATTATTTGGTGCATGTGCAATTATAAAAAAAGAAATGTTGGTTGACATAAACAAAAATAAAAAACCATTATTTTCTGAGGGTTGTTTAGAAGATGTATATACATCTTGGTTTGGATGTAAACAAGGTTGGAATGGAGTAATTAATGTTTTATCTAATTGCAGCGAAATGTTTGATAGAACTATTTTTGCCTTACACAAAAGACTACTTCGCATTTATGATTGAACTGTTAAATATACAAAAGAAAATAAATTTAAAAACTATCAAGAAAGATACGAAAACAGGGAAATGATTGATTTCCTTATTGTTATATTGCCAATAATATTAATTTTTGTTATTCTTGTTGTTTTACCAGCTGTTTCTTCTTTATTTCTAATATTTTTCAGCGAAACAATAAGCAACATATATTTGTGGCTACCACAACTAGTATTTTTAAGTGTAATTACAATTAGTTTTTTATTTTATTACTTATATTTTAATCATTATTCACAAAAAGGAATTGTTTATCGTATTTGTAGCTTAATAACATTTTTCTTAATAATAATTACATTATTGCCTGAATATGTAAAACACTTTATCAATTCATATTTCTTTTCTAAATATTCTGATTTTACTCCATCTATAAAAACAGATAAACAAGCACAAAATGAAAAAAAATTAATATATTTACTTCGCTTCAAAATATTGTTAGTTATCGCCACATCAATACTTATATTTTTATTAGTATTTTTTGGAATAAAAAGTGGAATGTTTATAAATCCTAAACAAAATATTCTATTTTGTATTTTATTTTGAATAGCAATATATCCATTAGGATTTATGTGACTTTCTTCAATTGCGTATATTATTTTGGCAATAACATCAAAAATAATTAGTAATCCAAATTACAACGATGAAGACGAATTAAAAAACATTTGTCTTGAATCAATGAAATTTGAAAAAACAATTAATAAATTTTATTTAGATCATCCAGAAATTAAAAAAAGTGAAAGATTAATTAAATATGAATAAGCAAATAAAAAACATTCGTTTTTTTAATCACATTAAGATTAATAAAGACGAAACAGTAACAAAATTATGCAATTCAAATGATAAATTCTATCAAGATAAATTTTTAAATGAAATAAATTGATTGCTTAAAGCAAAGAAAATAATTCCAAGTTATATTCCAGAAATAATTAGTTATTCATTAAATAGAAATAACTTATGAATTAAATATAAACAAATTAAATTTGATACAATTCACGATTTGTTAATTAATAATCAAGAAATCAATTGAAGCGATTTTATAAAATCGTTAAAAAAATATTTTGATTTAACATCACAAATTCAACCAAAAATAAAAGAATCAGAAGAAGTTGAATGAAATAAAAAGCTAAATAATTTTTATTTCAAAAGAACAATACAAAACGTAAACAAAACAGAAAAAGAAATTTTGCATAGCGACAACAAAACAAACAATTTATTTTTCGAATATGATGAAATTGTAATAAACAATAAAAAATATCCGTCACTTAAACAATTAAAAAAACATTTTTTAAATTTAATTGATAAACCAGAAGGAATTTGAAAAGAATTATGTCAAATTAATAAAAGCAAAAGAATTTGTTTTTGTCATTTAGATATGGTATTTTCAAATATTTTTTTCAATAGTGACAACAACATCAAATTAATCGATGCTCGAGGCTCATTTGATGATTCAAAAGAATATGGTGACCAGCTATACGACTATGCTAAATTATGACAATGCATTAATGGGTTATATGATTTTATCGTTGAAGACAAATTTGAATTATCTATAGAAGAAAACAAAATAGAATATAAGATTTTAAATCCAAACCTTGATGATATAAAGAGAAAATTTTTAGAATTATTTCCAAAAAAAGATCACCAAAAAATATTTTTAATCGAAGCTTTACAATTTTTAAATATGCCACCATATCATAAAGATAAACCTAATAGACAAACAATTATGATCTGTATTGGTATAGAACACTTAATTAATTTAATTGGAGATTCATGAAAATAATTATTACTGCTGCAGGAAAAGGGAAGAGATTTAAGGAAATCGGCATAAAAGAAGAAAAATATCAAATTACAGTTAAAAATAAATCTCTTTTATATTGATCTTTGATTTCGCTAAAAAATTTATTTAATTGTGAATTTATTTTTATTTTTCAAAAGAAAAACTACAAAAAAGATTTTGTTGAAAGAGAATTGAAAAAAATAGGTATTAACCACTTCAGAATAATTTTAATTAATCATTTAACAAAAGGTCAAGCAGCGACAGCAATGATAGCAGAACCATACATTGATAAAAACGAAGAAATAATTATTTTTAACATAGATACACACTTGAATCCAAAAATAATTAAAAAAGAAATTTTCAATAGTGATGGGGTAATTGTTACAACGAAAGCTAAAGGTGATCAATGAAGTTTTGCCAAAACTAAGAATAAATCTAATAAAGTAATTGAAGTAAGTGAAAAGAAAAGAATTTCCACTAACGCTAGCGTTGGTTTGTATTACTTTAAATTTTGATCAGACTTTATTAATGCTTATAAAAAAGTTAGCAAAAACGTAAAAAAACAATATAAAGAAATCTATATTAATCCTTTATATCAATATTTAATTGACCAAGACAAAGACATCACTATTCATGGCATTCCGCTTAAGTGTTTAAATTGTTTAGGCACACCGAAAGAAGTGAAAAAATTTGATCCAGATTGAGATATTTAAAAATAATTATAAGTTTATGTAAACTTATAAGAAACATTAAAATCTATGAAACTTAACGCCTTTAATAAACACAAAGGATGAATAGAAGCTATTTGTGGTCCAATGTGCGCTGGAAAATCAGAAGAATTATTAAGACGAATTAATCGTTTTAAATATGCTGATATTTCCTACTTATTATTTAAACCAAAACTAGATACACGTTCTAAAGGAAGCGTTAAGTCACGTGATGGAAGAGTAATTAACGCAATTGAAATTACTTCTTCAATGGATATTATTAATCATTTAAAGAGCGAAAAAGAATGTGATCGTACTTATGATGCGATTGCAATTGATGAAGCACAATTTCTAGATGAAGACCTTGGAGCTGTATGCGATTCATTGGCAAACAAAGGTTATGTAGTATATGTGGCTGGATTAGATTTAGATTTCCGTGGTGAACCATTTAAACCAATTAGTTCTGTATTAAGCTATGCTGATATTGTTACAAAATTGACAGCAATTTGTACAATTTGTGGAGCAGATGCTAACCGAACACAACGCTTAATTAATGGAAAATCAGCAAAATATGATGATCCATTAATTGTTGTTGGTGATACAGATGCATATGAAGCAAGATGCCGTGCCCATCACGAAATTATTGGCAAAAAGAAAGTTATCAAATAAAAAATAAGGAAACAAATTTTCAAACACTTAATAAAAAACCACGAGATGCTTGGGAAATTGCTGGGATTGAACTTTTAAGATTTATATTAATCTTTTTAATCATGTGAACAGAGTTTATGGGTTCTAAGCATAATCAAAATATTGTTACTTTTGATATTGCTGTACCTGGGTTTTTAGTATTAACAGGATACTGCTTTGTTACAAAGAAAACAATTTTTGAAAACTTGTTTGCAAGTTCGTTAATTTACTTGGTAGTTGGAATAATTATGTATGAAGCTTTATATCTTGCTACTCAGTATAACTCACAAAATCCACTAAATTTAATTACACAATTTGAATTCTTAAAAGATAATTATTCAACTTGATGATTCTTGTTTGTATTATTATTTTTGTTTTTAGTTTGTCCACTATTAAATAAATTATTAACAAAATACAATTAATGAACAACACTTGGCGGAATCATTTTCTTTTACATGATTGCTGCAGCAATTGAACATTTTATTGGTGCAGGAAAAAACAAAAAAAGCTAACTATCTTCACGTTGAATGACGCAATTATTTTAGTTGCATTATATTCAATTGGAGCCTGATTTTCATTTAACTTTAGAGATAAATTAAATGCTATCAAATGATTTTGAACAGTTCCTGCATATCTATTAATTATTCTTTTTTTACATTTTAATGTGTGTTTATAATGCTAAAACCACTAATAACACGACAACAAACTGAGCAATTGACACAACAAAGATTTGTTCATTGCCTTCAGTAATTACTTCGATTGTGTTAATTCAATTATTTTAAATGTTTAAATTTAAAGAAAATAATAGTATTCATGAATGATTACACAAATACTCAATGTGATTAGGCGAAACGGTTTTATTAATTTATTTATATCATGGATGAGTATACGAATTATTAGAAGTAAAAAGTACTTGATTTTATGAACTAAAAAATTTAGACAAATTCTTCTTTGCAACATTCTTAGTGTGATTAGGATCAATGTTAAGTTTTTATCCATACGTTTGGGGAGCTAAAGAAATTGAAAAAGGGCTTTGATTGAATAACTAACAAATTTAAATTAAATTAACCACTTAATTAACTAACAAAAAAAGAACCAAAACAGGTTCTTTTTTTATATTTTCTTTAGTTATTAACCATTAATAACTTGCATTGATGTAATATAACTTAATTTAACAACATCATCAGTATTAGCGCCACGCGATAAATCGTTAACTGGTTTATTTAAACCTAGAACAATTGGTCCAACAGCATCATATCCACCAAGTCTTTGAGCAATTTTATAACCAATATTACCGGCATCAATATTAGGGAAACAAAATACATTAGCTGAAGTATTTCAATTAAGTTCTGGAGCTTTTTTGTGCATAACTCTTAAATCATATGCAGCGTCAAATTGAATTTCACCAAAAACCTTATATTTACTCATAAAGTCTTCATCTAATTTAATTAATTCATAGGCTTTAGTAACTTTATCAACTGATTCACCCTTTCCACTACCAATTGTTGAATAACTTAGTAATGCCATTCTAACATCACGAACACCAGCAACGTTTTTAGCAAAAACAGCTAAACTCTTAGCAATTGAACTTAATGATTCAGCATCTGGATAAACATTAACACTACAATCACCAAAGATTAATCGTTCGTTATTTTTTTGCATAATAAATGCAGAACAAACAGTTTTAACATTAGGAGCAGGTTTAACAATTTGTAAAGCACTTCTTAGTGTATCAGCAGTTGTATATTCAATACCGCAGATTTCTGCATCAGCATCGTTTGCTGCTACTATTGCAGAAGCTAGAAAATTAGGTTGAGTAGCTAATTCTTTAGCTTGTTCAATAGTAATTCCTTTATTCTTACGTAATTCAAAAATTAAATTTTCATATTTAGATAAATCGTCAACACCAATAACAATTTTTTTAAGGGCTGGATTAAATTGATTAGGAACTTCTTTCTTGCTACGAAAAATTAAAATCGGTTGAATTAATCCGTGTGATTCACTTTGTACTAATACAGCAGCGCTGTAAATCATTGAGTTTCATCCTTCAGCATAAACCAAACGAGTTACTTTTTTACTTTTTTGAATACCACTTTTAATTTCTTCAAATAAATTCATATTAATTAAAACTTAATTATCTTAGTATTAAATAATAAAATAACAAAGATAATTTAATTACATATGAGAATTGCTATTTTCCCGGGCTCTTTTGATCCAATGCACGAGGGACACATTGATATCATTAAAAGAGCAAGCAAATTATTTGATCAATTAATCGTAACAATTAGCATTAATACATCAAAACAACACCAAACGAGTTTAAATGAACGATATACCAAAGTGCTTGAACAAGTGAATCAACTAGGTTTAGATAATGTTTGTGTCAAAATTAACAACGGTTTAACAGTAGAATTTGCTAAAAAAAACAAAGCAAACTACATTGTTCGTTCGTTTCGCGACAATAACGACATTGAATATGAAATGACAATAGCTAGTGCTAATTATTATTTAGACAAAACAATTGAGACAATTCTTTTTGCTGCAGAAAAAGATCTAAAAAGCAAATCATCTTCAAGTATCAAAAAAATGCAACAAGAAATAGCAATTTTAAAGAATAAAAAATAGTTATGATTTTAATTATTGATATTGGTAATACCAATTTTAAGTGTAGTGTTTATAAAAAAGACAAACAACTTGTAATTGAAGACCAAATTAAAACCAAGGAAGTTAATGAAAAATTTTTAACTGTTTTAGTTAAAAATAAGCAAATAAATAATTGTTATATTGGTTCAGTTGTTCCAAGCATTAATCATAAGGTTGAAAAATTAGTGAAAAAAGTTTTAAAAATTACCCCTAAATTTTTAACTCCCAAAGATTTTATTCATGAGTTTGATTTAAGTAGATTTAATCTTAATGAAATAGGTGTTGATATTATTGGCTTTGCTTTATATTTAAAAAACACTTATAAACAAGCAATAGGAATTTGTTATGGAACAGCATTATTTGCAATTGGAGTAATTAAAAACAAATTGTTGGGTGCGATACTTGTTCCTTATGTTGAACGCGGAATTAGAAAAACTGTTGAAAAGACAGAAATGATTAAATTTGAGCATATTGATTATGACCCATTATATTTTGAATTTGGTAGCAATACCCATGATGCTTTATTGTCAGGAATCAACCATGTTTATGAAGGTTTAACTACTAATATTTGTAGTTATTTTCAAAAGAAACATGGTTTTAATAAGCTATGTATAACTGGTGGCAATCTAATTAAAATCCATTTAAATGATGACTACAAAAACAAATTTGATATTCATCAAGTACATAATGCTGTAATTAAAGGTTATTTAGAACTAGTTACTAAAAAATAAAACTCTAACCATTTAAGATTAGAGTTTTTATGATTTTAAACAACTGAAAAGTTAGATTATTTAACAATTCGACTGAACCATTCAATAACATATGTTTCGTTAATTTCTTGGTTAAGTTCTTGACGTTCAGGGAAACGAATGTATTTACCTTTAAATTCGTTTTTAGAAACATTAACGAATTTTACAGTTTCATTTTCCATAGCAGCTCTAACTACTGGTAAATTACGAGACTTTTCTTTTATACTGATTTCGCTGTTAACACTAACAATATAACTTGGAATATCAACTTTTTTTCCATCAACTAATACATGACCATGATTAACTAATTGACGAGCAGCACGACGTGTGGGAGCAAATCCCATACGATATACTAAGCTGTCTAATCGAGATTCAAGTAAGATTAATAGGTTTAAAGAGTTTGATCCCTTCATTTTCTTAGCTAAACGGAAAACACGAGCAAATTGTCGATTGTTCATTCCGTATAAAAGAGCTAATTTTTGTTTTTCCGCTAATTGTTGTCCGTAGTTTGATAATTTGATACGACTAGTTGGACCATGTTGTCCAGGAACGTATTCACGTTTCTTTCCTTTTAAGAATTCTTTGTTATTTTCAAGGATAGAAAATTTCAAACGACGCGACTTGCGGTTTATACTACCTGTGTATCGAGACATAAAATAAAGATTGTAAAGAGAATATAGAGAATAATATGAATTAGGAATTAAGACAATATGTCTTAATACACAATATGATGATTAATTCTTAATAACATATTTAGCACTAATACTTTCAGGATATTCAGCATACTTACTAGTTTCGATTAATTAAATATTAATCGTGCTAACTACAACGTTAATTAATATTAAAGAGCTGATATTGTGCAACACCAATTATAGATAAAAAAAGTTAAATTTTAATGTTTTTATTTTTATGTTTTTTATAGTATCAATATCCCAAATAACTACCAACACCAATTAGAATGATTGATCCAAATGTTAGACCTAAGATTAAACTTAGATTTAAATGTTTGTATTTATTAACCACACTGATATTAATTAATGGTTGTGTTGCTAATTGCTTTGTTTTCAACAACTAAACTACTGTGTGTGGATTAGATAAATTCACACCAATAGGAAGTGCAGGAATTAACGCAATTCCTGCAGAAAATTTTGTGAAATCTTTAAATTTCATAATTAGACATTTATTACACAAAATAAAAGAATAGCAGTTATGCTGCTATTAATTATTTATAAGAAGTTTAAATTACTTAGATGCACTTGATTTAGATTTAACAACTTCTTCAGTTACACTCTTAGGTGCTTGGGCGTAGTGACCAAATTGCATTACATAGTTACCACGACCTTGAGTGAATGAACGGAGATCAGTAGCATATCCAAACATTTCTTTTAAAGGAACTTCAGCTTTAATGATTTGGGCATTAGCTTTTTGTTCAGTTCCAATAATATTTCCACGTCGTGAAGAAATATCTCCCATCGCATCACCAAAATATTGTTCAGGAACAGTGATATCAACTCTCATGATTGGTTCAAGTAAGACTAATCCACAGTTTTTAGCTGCTTCTTTAAGTGACATACTTGCCGCAATTTTAAAGGCCATATCACTAGAGTCAACTTCGTGGTAAGAACCATCGAACAGTGTTGCTTTAATATCAATTAAAGGATATCCAGCTAATGGACCTGTTTTTGTTGCTTCAATGATACCGTTGTTAATTGATTTAATATATTCTTTTGGAATTTTTCCACCAACAATCGCGTCTTCAAATTCCACACCTTTATTAGGATTTGGTGAATATTTAACAACAACGTGACCATATTGTCCACGACCACCTGATTGTTTAATATATTTACCTTCAGCTACTCCTTCAACAGTAAATGTTTCTCGGTAAGCAACTTGTGGAGCACCGACGTTTACTTGAACATTAAATTCTCGACGCATACGGTCAACAATAATATCTAGGTGTAATTCACCCATCCCAGAAATAATGGTTTGACCAGTTTCTTCGTTAGTATAAGTTCTAAATGTTGGGTCTTCTTCAGCTAATTTGCCAAGAGCAATAGACATTTTTTCTTGGTCAGCTTTCGTTTTAGGTTCAACAGCTAAACTAATTACTGGTTCAGCAAACTTCATTGATTCAAGTGTTGCTTCAAAACTTTCATCAGCTAATGTATCTCCAGTTGTTGTTGTTTTTAAACCAATAACAGCACAAATATCACCAGCACGAATTTCATCAATTTCAGTTCGAGCATTAGAACTCATTTTTACAAGACGAGAAATTCGTTCTTTTTGGTCTTTATTAGTATTCATTACATAGCTTCCAGATTTTAATACACCTGAATAAACACGAACGAAAGTTAATCGACCAATAAATGGATCGGTTGCTACTTTGAATGCAAGACCAACAAATTTTTCGTCATCACTCGGATTAACAATAAATTCATTTCCTGCATCATCATAAGCTTTAATTGGTGGTACATCTAATGGACTTGGTAAGTAATCAACAACTGCATCCATCATTTTACTTACACCTTTATTTTTGAAACTTGACCCACAAATCATTGGGAAGATTTGACATGAAATAGTACCTTTACGAATACATTTTTTCATTTCATCAATAGTTAATTCTTCACCATTTAAATATTTTTCCATGACTGCATCATCATAGTTAACAATTTCTTCAATCATGATATTACGATAGTGGTTAGCTTTATCAACTAATTCAGGTGGAATATCTTTAATTTCAGCTGTTTCTTTTTCATTTCCTGAATAGTAGTAAGCTTTCATTTCAAGTAGGTCAATTAAGCCTTTAAATTCATTTTCAGCACCAATTGGTAATTGAATAGCAATTCCCTTAGCACCTAATCGATCTTTAACACCTTCAATAGCAGCTTCAAAGTTTGCTCCCACTTTATCCATCTTATTAACATAAATAATACGTGGAACATTATATTTACTAGCTTGCCGTCAAACAGTTTCGGTTTGTGGTTCAACGTTGTTTTGGGCATCAAGAACAGCAACGGCACCATCAAGGACACGAAGTGAACGTTCAACTTCAACAGTAAAGTCTACGTGGCCCGGGGTGTCTATTAAGTTAAGTTCGTGGTCTCTTCACATGCAGTAAGTTGCAGCTGAAGTGATGGTAATTCCACGTTCTTTTTCTTGTTCCATTCAGTCCATGGTAGCTCCACCATCATGAACTTCACCAATTTTATGAATTCGGTTAGTTAAGAAAAGAATACGTTCTGATGTGGTAGTTTTACCAGCATCAATATGTGCCATAATCCCGAAGTTTCGGTATTTTTCCATTGGATATTGTCTAGCCATAATTTATTAGTAATTCCTTTCCTATTAGAATCGTAGGTTAGCAAAAGCTTTATTAGCTTCAGCCATCTTATGAGTATCTTCTTTTTTCTTAACAGCTCCACCAGTATTATTAGCAGCATCAATAATTTCACCACAAAGACGATCTAACATAGTTTTTTCGCTTCGGTTACGTGAATAAAGAATTAATCAACGTAATCCTAATGAAACTTTACGGTCTTGACTTACTTCAGTTGGAACTTGGTAGTTAGCTCCTGCAACCCGACGAACTTTAAGTTCAAGAGTTGGCATAATGTTTTCAAGGGCTTGATTAAAAACTTCCATTGCTGGTTTTTTAGTTTTTTCTTCAACACGTTCAAAAGCACCATATAGAATGTTTTGAGCTTGTCCTCTTTTGCCATCTCACATTAGCATATTAATTGCTTTAGTTACTAATTTTGAACTATAAATTGGATCTGGTAAAACATTTCGTTTTTTAGCTTGGTTCTTACGCATAAAAATTTCCTTTCATCCTATTTAGCTGCTTTAGGTTTTTTAGCACCATAAGCAGAACGTTGTTGTTTGCGATTAGCTACACCTTGAGTATCATATACACCACGAACAATGTGGTAACGAACCCCAGGAAGGTCCTTAACACGACCACCACGAACAAGAACAATACTGTGTTCTTGTAAGTTGTGTCCTTCGCCAGGAATATAAGCTAATACTTCTTGTTTATTAGTTAACTTAACCTTAGCATATTTTCGTAACGCCGAGTTAGGTTTCTTAGGTGTCATGGTTCCCACACGGGTACAAACACCACGACGTAATGGATTAGCACTTTTAGTTTCTCTATTACTTAAAGTGTTGTAATTTTTTGAAAGGGCAGGAGATTTTGATTTATAAGTCTTACTCTTACGTTCCTTTCGAATTAATTGGGCAATAGTTGGCATTTAAACTCCTTATTTTTTCTAACAACTTGTCTGAGTGTATCGAATTGATAAAAACTCAGATTGCTTGAATATGATACAAATAAATTTTTAAAAAATATAAAATAATTTAACAAAGTTAGATTTTTAGTCTAACTTACCTAAACAAAATGTGGTTTAAAAAGGCTAATAACTCAACAAAAAAATGTGTTAATGATGTTAAAAAATCAGCATCAAGCACAGTTTTTGCTGATAAAACACAATCACGTTTAGACAAGTTATTTTTACATACACCAATTATTAAGGCGGTTATTATTATTTCGATCCCTTCAATGTTAATGGCATTTATGAGTGCCTTGTATACATTTAGTGATCAATTAATGATGGCTAAAATTATTCCAATATTTCAACCACTAGAACACTTATCAGCTTTTACTCATGGTTTTAGTTACCATGACTACATATTTAAAGTTAAGGAATTAAATGCACAAGGACTTAACATTACTTTATATTCATCAAACCTAGTTGTAAGAACTGCTGTTGCTAATATTGCTCCTATTACTATTTTTTTAACTGCTTCAACTCTATTAATTGGTAATGGAACATCAATTAACTTTAGTCGAGCTAATGGGAAAAAAGACAAATTAAGAGCACAACAAGTTTGAGCTAATGGTTTCTATAGTAACTTAATTTGGGGATTATTAATAACTGTGCTTTTATTGGCCTCAGCTAAAACAATTATTAGTCTTGAAAATGGAAACCCGATTTCTCAACTTGAATCAATTAAAGATCAATTAACAAATGCTGATTACAAAAATTTAAAAGAAGTTTATAACGATTCTAATAACTTAATCCTAACTTATAGTGAACACTTTGCCTATATTGCAATTAGTGGTTTGGTATTTAATATGTTTGATTTGTTTTTCTCCATTTTAATTATTACTGAAGGAAAACAAAAGATGGTTGTATTTGCAGCGCTAATGTCAAATATTCTTAATATTTTCTTAGATTTCATTTTTATTTATTTTGGCAGAATGGCAATGATTGGTGGAGCAATAGCTACAGTTATTGGTTGATCATTTAATTGTGCGTGATATGTTCTACAAATTTGAATCATGAATAAAAAAGGTGAAACAAACATTTTATTCAGTGCTTTAAAATGAAAGAAACATGAAATTGATTGAAAATTAATTCAAAATATTTTCTTTAATGGTTTAGCTTCTTTCTTAAGAAATATTTCAATGGGAATTGCGGTATGATGACAACTATTCATGCTATCAACATTTGTTTTTGCTAATATTCAAACCAGTGGTGCTGCAGCTTCTTCGTTTACTAATTTCTATGGGGCAGCTAACCCAATATATAGTTTGTTTTTTCCAGTAATTTTAGGAACAATCCAAGGATCACGAATTATGTGTTCGTATCTTTATGGAGCCAAAAATTTTAAGCGATTTAGAACAACATATTGAGTAGCGATGTCAATTGGATTTATTTATGGGTTTAGTATCGCCATGATTATTGGTTTTTGATTAAACCCATACTTTTTGACGCTATTTAACATAAATGATCAACCAACAGCACAATTAATACTGATAATTATGTTAATGCAACTACCAATTTATGCATTCACTGTTGGTGGACAAGTTATTTTTCAAGCAACAAGCAAATCATTTAATGCTTGTATTTGTGCATTAATGCAAGGAATATTTTGTAATATTCCTATTTCATTAATAATTGCTTGAATTTCAATAGGATTAAATAATCAATATATTTTCCTATGAACACCATTAATTGTGATTATTTTTTCAAGCATTATTATTTTTATTTGAACAGTAATTTATATGCATAAATACTTTTCTGATGATATTTTAAATACAAAAATCAGATATATGATGGATAAAAAATGACTTATGCCACCAAGTCATCGATAAAAGTAATTCGTTCAGTATTAAGTTCAATCCCGCCATTAAATTCTAAACGACATTTAAGTGCAACTTTTATACCTTCTTTCATCAATTCTAATTGTTTTTTAAAAATTAAAGAATCAACTTTAACTGGTAACTTAAAATATTCTTCTTGTTTAATTTGATTATTAAAATATGTTGATTTATTTTTTAATCAAATTATTGACTTATCTTTTTTTAAATCAATGGAGCTGATAGCCCCGACTATACATGCAAAATTCATAACAATATTATTTTGAAATAAAAAAGCGCGTTTTCATTACGCACTTTTTACTTTATTTTTCCACTTTATTTCTTAAATTACTATAGCCATTTTCATAGTAATACTCTAGTTCTTTTTTTAATTCATCAATATTGCTTTGCAACTGTTCGTTTTTTTGTTTTAATAAATTAATTTCTTGGTCTTTAATATCAATTTTAGATTGAAAAGATTGTTGAAGATTTTGTACTTGTTTGATATAGACAATTACTTGATCAAAAAAAGCATCAACATCTTCTGGATCATATCCAGAATGAATTTTGCTTTTGAATTTTTTATTTAAAATCAACTCAATTTTTTCGTCAAAACGATAATCCATAAATACTTGTATAATCAAATTGTACTTTATATTTATAGATTTTAAATGAAACAAATTTTTAAGATAAATCAATATTGCAATAAATTAAATAAAGAAGATTTTGAACGAGTTTATCAATATTTAATGCAAAATTCACTTAAACAAAAAACAGAAAATAAATGTTTTGTTTTTTGAGTTAACAAAAATGTTGTTGTAAAACTTTATGAAACACAAACAATTTTTATTTATGGGAAAAATGTTGTTAATATAGTAAAAGAACTGCAGCCACCTTATTTAAAATTTATAAAGACAATTGAAGCAACAATAAATAATGAGAATATTATTGGTTGTGATGAAGTAGGATTTGGTGATTATTTTGGCGGTGTAGTATCTGCTTGTGTATATACAGACCCAAATATTGAAAATCAACTACGTAATTTAGGCGTTCAAGATTCAAAAAAATTAAATGATAGTGAAATTAAAAAATTGGCTGTTAAAATTATGCAATTAACTAAATATGAATATTGTGTTTTAACACCAAAAATATTTAATTATTTAAATGAAGATAAAGGTTATAACATGAATGTAATTAAAACTTACATTCATAATACTTGTATTAGCAACCTAAAAAATAAATTAAAAAAGGATGCAAAAGTTGTTATGGATCAATATTGTGATGAAAAACAGTATATTAAATATCTAGAACTTATAGGTGTTGAATATAGTAACCACAACAGAATAGATGTTTTCACAACAAAAGCAGAGAGTAAATATATTGCGGTTGCTGCAGCAAGTATTATTGCGCGATATTGTTTTTTAGATGAGATTAAACAATTAGAAAAAGAATTAAAGAAATATAACAACAACAATGAAATATCAATTCAACTTGGAGCAGTTAATAAAAAACTTATTAGTGAGCAAGTTAACTTAATTCCAGTTGATCTCCAACACGAATTTATTAAGAAAAATTTTAAATGATAAAAAAATCACAGATTATTCTGTGATTATTTTTTTTGTTCTTTGATCTAATCTTTTTTGTAAGTTATCTAAATATTTAGCGTAACTTTCTTTATTAGGACGATAGTATTCAGGCATTTCTTTTTCGTAATATGCTCGTTTTTTTAATCATGAACTTTTACGAAAAGTCATTCATTCTTCATCAGTCATTTTGCGGATATCATCACCAGTCATTTGTAATTTAGGGGCCATAAATTATCTCTTTATATATTTATGTATTATAAATATATAGTTTAAAATATTATTAAATTAAGTAAATATAAACATAAAATATGGCAAATTGTGTATTTTGTGGGATAGTGGAAAAGAAAATCCCTGCGAGAATAGTAGCTAAAAATGAACATGCGCTTGCTTTCTTAGATATTAGTCCAATTAGCGACGGACATACAGTTGTAATTTCTAAGCAGCATTATTTAAATTTTTCATCAACTCCAGATGAAGTTTTAGCTAGTATGGCTAGTTTGTGTAAGGTTGTTGCTAATAAAATTAACAACAGCAAATTAAAACCATGAGGGTTCAATTACTTAAGCAATGAAGGAAATGTTGCTGGGCAAGCAGTGATGCATATTCATATGCATGTTATTCCAAAATATGGAAGAAACGAAGGTTTTGTTTTTACTACTAAAAACCACAACGTTAATAAGAATCTTGACAAAGTTTATGAAATAATCATGAACGCTTAGGATTTTTAAAATATCTTTTAACTAAATTGATATTTGATGTTAATGCTTTTTGTAGATCAAAATGAGATTTACAAAAAGTATTTTTCTTTAAATATTCAATAAAGAATAAATTGATTTTTTTACCGTAGTGGTTAAATGATAGGTTAGTATCTAAAACGTGTGTTTCCATAACTTGTGTTTTAGATTTTTTATCGATATCAGCAACATATGTTGCTGATAAATAATATTGATTATTAATTCCAGTTAATGTTGCGTATGTTCCTGGTTTAAGATTAATTTGCTTATTTAGATTCAATTTAGAATTAAGGGTTGGATAACCTCATTGACGTGATAGTTGTTTGCCTTTAATAACAACAAATTCATAAATAATTGGAAAAACAAGTGAAGCATGAATTAAACTATATTTACCGGTTTGAATTCAATGTTTAATTTTTGATGTTTTATATTCTGAATTTAACTTAATGTTTTGAACATTAAAGTATTTTTTAAGCAGAGAAATATTACCTTTAGCGTTTTTGCCATATTTAAAATTATTACCAACAATAATTTGATTAGGATTAATGGTTTGTTTGATTAATTTAACAAATTGTTTATCAGTAATGTTTTTATTTTTTAAAACATCATAAATAAAAACATTTTGTGGCTGTAAAATTGATAAATTATTAATTCGATTTTGTAATGAATTAATATTAACTTGTTTATTTGGTGAATTAGTAATTAATAAAACATTAAATTTTTTATTAGCTAAATCTTTAAATAATAATTTATGACCTAAATGAATAACATCAAAGAAACCAATTACTAGAGGTAATTGCTTTTTTATTTTTGTTGTTTTAGTTAAGTTAATTGCTTTCATTATTTTGTGTTTTTATAGCGTATAGAAGAATTCCGGTTGCAACTGATACGTTCAATGATTGAACTGTACCATACATTGGAATTTTAACGTGAAAGTCAGCTTCGTTAAGTAGAATTGGTCGAATTCCATCAGCTTCATTGCCAACGACAATAGCGCTACGACTGTCAAATTTAGTTTGATTTAATGGTTGTGATTTTTCACTTAAAGTTGATGCATAAACTCAAAATTTATGTTCTTTTAGTAATTTAATGGCATTTGATAAATTACTAACTTTGAATAAATTTAGTTTTCTTGCCGCACCCAAAGAAGTTTTAAAAACAAAATCATTAATTAAAACTTGATGAGAGTTTTTAAAAATTACCCCATCAACATTAAATGCTTCAGCTGATCGAAGAATTGCACCAAAGTTGTGTGGATCTTGAATTGAATCAACAATTAGAATTAATAAATTTTTGTTTTTGTTCTTCATTAAAAATGAAGATAAATTATTTTCATAATTATTTTCATCAATAATATCGCTAATAACAAATTGATGGTTTAATTTTTGATCGAATTTATTAAAAAATTTATGATCATGATGAACTTTAAAATTGATATTTTCTCTTTTTAATAAAGAAATTAATTCTTTAGCATTAGGTGTTAAATGAACTAAAGAAATTACATTTTTGTTAGTATTAATTAGATCCAATAATGGTTTTTTACCAAATAGCTTTGACATTGCGAAGTATATTCTTTATATAATATATAAATTATAAAAAACGCTATGAATACTGAATTACTCCAAGCAGCAGCACTAACTGAAGCAACACCTAAAATGATCTTAAATTATATTGCTATTGGGGCAGGAATAATCGGAACACTCATTGCTGCGTTTTGTTTTTTTCCTGGGATTGTTAAAGTAATTAAAACAAAAGACACACGGTCAATGAGTTATAGTATGTTTCTATGGCATGTTATTGGGTGTGTTGTTTGGATTTTGGTTGGTGCATGTAACTTTACAACGGGAATAATAGCTCGTGATTACTGACAAGCGTTTGCTTCAGGTGCAGCTACAATCGCCGCTAATATATCCGTTATTTTATGTGACACAGTATTCTTAATTTATAAATATCGTAACACTCATAAAGCTAAGCTTTTAAAGATGAGTGAAAATGAGTATTATGAAAAATATGTTTTTCCTAAATTAATAAAAGAAAACAAAAAGAAAAAACCGCTAAGTAATTAGCGATGATTTTTTGTTATTTTTTCCCAAAAATGATTAAGAAGAAGTAAATTACGCGTCACAACAAGGCAATAAATTGAACAAGTAAATTAAAACCAATTAATCATGTGATTCGTCGTAAGTAGTTGTTTTGTGTTTCATCGTTCATTGTGTTGAAATATTGGAAACGAGCAATTTGTCGGAAAGTAAACATAATTGAAGTTCCTAGAGCAATTAGAAACACAGCTGAAAAAGCAAAACTAAAAATTAGAGCAAAGTTTTGGTTAATTCCTCCATGAATAGCAACTACAACAGAAATAATGATTGAAGTAAGAATTAAAACTCCTAATATAATTCAAGCAACAGCTGAAATAATTGACATTATTCTTGCAGTTTTGTCTTTCATAACAATTCCAATAAAACCTAATAGACCAAAAATTGCAGCTGTTACTAAAAAGATACAAAATAGATATTCAGTTTTAATTAAAAAATAAACTAAGCTAAAGCCAAAAGATTGACAAAAAATAAATGAAATTCAAGCAACAACACCTGAAACAACAAACGCTCCACGCATTGGATCTGTAAAACCTCATGCTATTGAGGCAATAAATGATAAGAAAAAGCTAATGCAAATAGCAATAGCAAAGCCATCTGAATTAACTCAATTTTGGTGTTTTTCAAATGCTATTAATTCAAGATGATATAAGCCAAAAGACAAAATAGCAATTAATAAAAAACCAAGACCGGCAATTAATAATGAGCGATTCAAAACATTAACTTGTTGTTTATTCAAGTTAGTTTTTGTATATATTTGATTTGGTTGATTATTTATACGGTTGTCTTGATTAAAAAATCCCATAATAACAAATTATAGCACTTTAGTTAATATTGATTGATTCGGTTAGTCCGTAGATAAAATTTTCTAAGTTAAATTCTTCCAAATCATTTAATGATTCACCTAGACCAATAAATTTAACTGGCAAGTTAAATGCATCTTTAATCGATAAAATAATACCACCTTTAGATGTACTATCCATTTTAGTTAGAACTATTCCAGTGATTTTTGTCACTTCGCTAAATGCTTTGGCTTGGCTTATACCACTTTGACCTGTTGTTGCATCTAAGACTAATAGTGATTCACAAGGCTGAGTATCATCAAAACGTTTAATAATGTTAGTAATCTTTTTTAATTCATTCATTAAATTAATTTTGTTTTGTAATCTTCCTGATGTATCACAAAAGACAATTTCAATATTGTTTTCTTTTGCATACGTTAATCCGTTATAGATAACGCTTGCTGGATCCTGACCTGTTTTAGTTGGAGTAAAGATTGGCAATTCTAGTCGATTAGCCCATTCTTTTAACTGCTCAACTGCTCCTGCACGGAATGTATCTCCAGCTATTAAACAAATTTTATAACCTTGTTTTTTATATAAATTTGCAAGTTTAGCAATTGATGTTGTTTTTCCAACACCGTTTGCCCCTGTAATTAAAACAACATTTAATTGACCTTTTTTAATATTTATTGATGTATCAATATTTGTACTTTGAATATAGTAAATGAAAAGTTTGTCAACAATAATTTCCTTGATTAATTTCGGATCATTAATTCTTTGAAACTTAATTTCTTCTTCAATTGAAGACATTATTTTATTTGTTGCTTCAGGTCCAACATCGTACATTAAAATAGTTTCTTCAATTGCTTCAAGTAAATCATTGTTAACTTCATGATATTGCTTAGCAAGATTATTGATTGCTTGTGATAAAGAATCAGCAGAACGTTTTAAACCTTGATCAAACTTTTTTTGTTTGATGTTGGATTTTTCAGTATTCCGTTTGGCTATTTCTTTAGCAATATCTTCTTTTTTAAATAATTTTTTAAATCGATTTCACAAACCCATAATTATTTATTTTCTTCATTAGCAAATTGTTCTTTAGCTTGTGCAAGTTCCACTTTATAAATACTTGTAACACCTTTTGTTTGCATTGTGGCACCAAATAAAACATCACAGCATTCCATAGTTCCAGGGCGATGAGTAATTACTAAAAATTGTGTTTTATCGCTTGCAGACCGAATAATATTAGCAAATCGTTCAACATTAGCTGGATCAAGTGCAGATTCAGCTTCATCAAGAATTACCAATGGGAAAGCTTTAATTTTTAAAATGGTAAATAAAATAGATAAAGCCACCAATGATTTTTCTCCACCCGATAATAATGATAGACGAGTAACATTTTTACCAAAAGGTGCAACAGTAACATCAACACCAGAAGTTAAAATGTTATTTGGATCGCTATATTCAATACGACAACTTCCACCACCAAATAGATATTTGAATACTTCAGGAAGAATATCATTAACCTTACCAATAATATTTTTAAAGTCATTAGTTGCTTTTTTATCTAATTCAGCAATAGTGTTTTCAATATCATCTTTAGCTTTAGTTAATTCGTCTTGTTGTTGTTTCATTTCATCAAAACGCGTTTTTGATGATTCTAATTCGTTTAGTGCCTCCATATTAATTGGACCAAGACGAGCTATTTCATTACGTAATCGATCAATGATTTGGCGCGCTTCATTGTCAGTCATTGGTAATTCTTCGTTATAATTTTCCATGGCTGTTTCAACTGTCATTCGATAGTCTTGATTAATTTTGGTTTTAGCATTATTAATTAAAGTTTCACATTTAACTTTTTCTACTTCATGTTTGTTAATAACATCACGAGCAGCATCAACTTGAAAACGAACTTCATTTAATTTTGCTTCTTGGTCAAGCAGTTGTGATTTAAAAATTGATCGCGAATTACGACTAACATTTAAATCTTCATTAATTTTGTTTTTGCGTGCATTTAGTCGTGATAATTCTTCGTCAACACTTAACTCTGAATTAATAATAGCTTGTTCTTCTAAATTATGATTACGAGCTAATTGTTGATAATCAGATTCGTATTTAATTAATTGATTTTCATTTGTTCTTAATGTTTCTTCATATCGTGATAAAAGAATTTTCTTTTCACTTTGTTTAGAAGAATTTTCATTAAGATCAGCCATTACTTTATTCAATTGTTCTTTAACATTTAAATAAGCATCATTAACTATTGGGTATTCTTTATTTAATTGTTCAAGAAGTTTTTCTGGATTAATTAAGTTATTTATTGTTTTTTGATTATTAAATCCTCCAGTGACCGATCCACCAGGAGAAATTAGTTCACCTTCAAGGGTAATGACCTTATACAATTTGTAAGTCAACTTGGATAATATAAATGCATGATCTAAGTTATCAGCAAAAATAACATTACCTAATAGAAAACCAAAAACGTCACTATATTTCTCATCATATTTAGCAACTTCGTTGCCTATACCTAAAAGGCCATCATGATTTTGAATTATTTCATAGTGTTCAGGCTTTAGTGATTTTGGAACAATTGACTCAATTGGTAAAAACGTTGCTTTGCCTGCTCGATTTGACTTTAAGAAATCAATTGCATTTTCAGCATCAGCATTATTTTCCACAATAATATTTTGACTAGCCTTTCCAAGCGCAACATTTAACGCCAGTTGATATTTTTCATCAATTGAAATAAAATCACTAACTAATCCACAAATACCTGTTAATGCGGCTCTGTTGTTTAAAATTGTTTTAACACCAATATTAGTACTATTCATCATATTGGATGATTCAACAACTTGTTTAATTTTTGTTCTAATTTCTACAACTTTTTCAGCATAGTTATTAGCTTCATTTGTTAAAATATTACGCTTTTCAGTTAGTTGCTTAATAATATCTTCATATGTTTCAATGCTTTGTTTTAGAGCAGTAATGTTTTTCTTAGCATCATCAACAGTAAATTTAGTTGAAGCAATTAAATTTTTATAAGCTTCAATTTTTTTATTTAAATTTTCAGAAGATAAATCAGTTTGCATTTGTGATTGCAAAGAAGATTTACGAATTTCCAAACGATTAATTTTTTCAATAATTTGATTGAATTCTTGATTTAGAACTTCAATATTTTTATCAGCTTGCTCTTGTTTGTTTCTTGCAAATTCAATTGCTTGTGTTAATTCTTTAACATTTGGTTCAAAAACTTGAAGTTTGTCTTTAGCTTGTTCAATATCTTTTGAAATAATTGTTAATCTTTCGTTAAAGTATTTCAAATCTTTAACCATAATTACTAAATCAAGTTTCTTTAATTCTTTTTGTTTTTCAGCATAAATCATTGCTTTATCAGCTTGTTTTTGTAATTTCTTGACTTGATTATTTAATTCATTGACAATATCTGAAATTCTGTTTAAATTTTCTTGTGTGTGTTCAAGTGTTCGCAGAGATTCTTCTCGTTTTTTTGAATATAAACCAATTCCAGCTGCATCTTCAAAAATAATTCGACGTTCTTCTGGTTTGGCATCTACAAACCATTGAACTGTTCCTTGTGAAATAATTCCCAACGATCCCTTACTTAAACCAGTATCTAAAAACATGTCTTGAATGTCTTTTAAACGACAAGGTTCATTATTTAAAAAATATTCATTATTTCCTTCACCTTTGGTAAGTTTTCTAGTAATAATAACTTCATCACTATCAATATGCAAATCATGGTTGGAATTATCAAAAATTAAAGTAACTGATGCATACTTACTTGCGCTGTGTTCTTTTGAGCCATGAAAAACAACATCATCACTAACCTTACCTCTTAGTGCTTTATTTGATTTTTCGCCCATTACTCAACGAATGGCATCAATAATGTTGGATTTGCCAGAACCATTTGGACCGACAACACCAGCCATATTATGTTCAAATTTAATATCAATTTTGTTAGCAAATGATTTAAATCCTTCAGCAATAAAACGTTTTAAAAAAATCATATTATCTATTTACCTTTTTACCAATAAATTTTGTTACGCCTTCTTTTGCCGCTAATTTTTCGGCATCTCGAATTTTTGCACCCGTACCTTTTCCATAGCAAATATTGTTGCACCAAAGTTCAACACAAAAATTATTATGCTCATTTTTTACTAATTTATAGCGAATTTCATTTTTTCCATATTGCATCATTAATTCTTGAAAAATAGTTTTGTAGTCAGTGAAATTTTCAAGACTTTCTGATGTAATGTTTTTTAATAAAGTTTCATTAATCACGCGTTCAGCAATATCAATACCGTGATCTAAATAAATTGCTCCAATTAATGCTTCATAGCAATCTTCTAAAAATTTAGTTAGGTCAAGATTAGTATTTTTAGTAAATCCTTTTGAAACTAAAATACATTGATCAATTCCAATTTCTTTAGCAACTTTAGCTGTCGCTTTAGATTGAACAATTAATGAACGAGTTTTAGACATTTGGCCAACAGTTCAGTCATGCTCATGTTGTAAATATAGTCACTTAGCAACAGCAAACATAATAATTGAATCACCCAAAAATTCTAATTTTTGGTAATTATAGTCTAGGTGTTGTTCATAAGCGTAGGAATTATGAACAAAAGCTGATAAATATAAGTGAAGATTTTTTGGTTCAACATTAATCTTCTTTAATAAATTTAATATATTAGTTTTTTTGTTGTTTATTTCCATTATTTCTTAATCACCTTTTTAATTTTTTGGGCCAATTGAGCTTCAATTAGTTTATAAATGGAAGTTAATGCTGAAAAAAATTGTAGTGTATCAGCAGAACCGTGTGTTTTTACAGCAGGCGCATTTAAACCAAGAATGACAGCTCCTGCATAATTTCGATAATCAAATCGTTTTTTGATTGATTTAATAGCAAAAAATGAAAAAATAGCACCAAATCAATTAGTAGGTTTTTTAAATTCATCTTTTAATAAAACAGAAATAGTTTTTAAACCGCTTTCGAGAGATTTTAATACTAAATTACCTGTATATCCATCACAAATAGCAACATCAATAACACCTGATAAAATATTGTTAGGTTCAATAAAACCAACATAATTGATTGCTGGATCTGATTCCAACAGTTTAGCAGATTGTGAATGAATCGGTAGCCCTTTATGTTCTTCAGAACCAATATTAATTAAACCAATTTTAGGATTTTCAATGTGATAGTAGGATTGACTATATATATTAGCCATTTTAGCAAAGTTAAGTAAATCGTTTGCTTCACAATTGATATTAGCTCCACAGTCACACAAAATACAAGGACGATTTTTAAGTGTTGGTAATGTTGGAGCAAAACCGAGTAAACGAATTCCTTCAATTGGTTTTAGTAAAAAGAATAATAATGCAACATAACATGGTGTACACCCAGCAGATAATACTCCATCAGCCTTATGATCGGCGACCAACTTGATGGCTTGATACATTGATGAATTAACTTTACGCATAGCATTTAATGGTGTATCAGTCATTTCAACAATTTCATCTGCATGAACTACTTCAAATTCATTATGTTCAATATGTTTAAATATTTGGTTTTGATTTCCAACTAAAACAATTGATACATTAGAAAATTTTTTCTTAAACTTTCTTGCGGCAGCTATAGCTTCAGTTATTGGGTTATCTCCACCCATTATGTCAAAGGCAATTTTCATAGTTTAATATTTTAAATAGTTCGTTAAAAAGAAGTCAAAGTCTTTAAAATGTTTAATAATTTCTTCATTTGGTGCATCTAAAACAATTTTGCCTTCTTTCATGATTACACAACGTTTAGTATGAAAAAGAATTTCACTAATATTGTGGCTTGACAATATAACAGTTGTGTTATGTTCGTCAACATATTCACGAATTAAATTATTAACATAGAATTGCATGTCAATATCGAGCGCTGTTGACAATTCATCTAAAAAAATAATTTTTGGATCACACATGAATGCTAAAGCAATATTTAATCGTTGTTGTTGTCCGCCAGATAATTTATAGGCTGGAATTTTTAGTAAATCTTTTAATTTAAAAATACGGATTAAATTAATGATGTCAATTTTACTTAATTTATTAACTAGAATTTGATTTTGAAAATTAATTAAATCGTAAACACTAAAGCCAAATGGACATGAAGCGTCTTGAAATTGAACCCCAATTCGTTCTTGTGGAGTTTGCCGATAATTAAAATTGTATTTTATTTCACCGCTGCTAGGTTTATTAATACCAGTAATAATTTCAATTAATGTCGTTTTGCCAGCTCCGTTTGCACCTAGAAGTGCAACTTTTTCGCCTTCATAAATTTTTAAATTAATTCCCTTTAGAGCTTCAAATTTATTAAAGTTTTTTATAAAAGAACGTTTAACATTATTTAGTTCAAGAAGCACCTTTCTATTTTTGTGTGGTGTTGGTTGAAAACAATTAAATGTTTCCATTAATTTTAAAAACTTAGGATCCACATGATCAGATATTTTTTTTAATTTTTCTTTTCTTTTAAATAATTTAATTTCCATATTTATTTAGTTTTAACTCGTTTCAACAATTTTTGACGGTGATGAACGTTTTTAATGAAGTAATATATTCCACTTCCAAACAATAAAATAAACACTCATCCAGATAAAGCAACTCAAACATAAACAATAGTATTACTTGCTTTAAATGTAGAAAGCGAAACATTAGTAATTTTGTGTAATGAAATGTATTTCATAATTTTTTGCACTAATTCATTTATATTGCTTCCACCATCAATAGTACTTGGAACATTTCCTATTCGATATGATGGCCAATGTAAAAGTAAGAAAACGGTTCCATGTAATCGATCACTATTATATCCACACCAGATAGGACTTGGAGCAAGAACAGATAAAGTTCCTCCATTTGCTGAAAACGTAACATAACATGGAGTTGAGATAGCACCATTAATTACCATAAATTTTTCCATAAGTTCAAATAAGCATTCTTTGTGTTTTTCTACATATTCAGTCGGATCAAAGTTTTTTTGTTGTCCTTCAAAATGCTTGTTTATGTAGTTTGCAGTATCTCGATTGTTTAATCACACGCCGTCTTCTTGATATAAACCCATACCTAATAAGTATTCAATTTCTCAAATAACATCATTATTAGCATTGGCAATTGTATATGTCATAAAAGCACGTGCATAAGAAAGATCATCATTAACAAATTGCAAAGGAAGATCATAATGAAATCAAGAATTTAGTTGTTCTTCTCATCACAAATATGTTTTATTAACACTTTTATCAGCGTCCCAGTAGATTCTAGGCATAAAGTTATAGTCGAGCATTAAACCATTAAAACCTTCTTTTGGATGCGAAGGATTAAATATTAAATCAGAAATATTATTATATCGACATTTAACTAAGGTTAATAAACCAGGATTAGATGTTTGTTTAAATCCTGAATCTTTAGCTTGTTTGTCTGGATTAGGATCAGACTTGTTGTCATAATCAGAATATGTTCGCAAATCAACATAAGTCAATCTGTTATGTTCAAGATTAATAGTTTTATATATAGCATCAGTTCGACCGTTATTACCTGAACTAATAGTTTTTAATGATTGATCATTTAAACCATTGGTCATTCCACTTGGTAAATAATCAGCTGTTTCAAAAAATCAATTATCATCTAATTCATTGCCAATACTTGCTCAGTTGGGAACTGAACGCAAACGATTGTTAGATAAATTTCAACCTTTGATAACGTATTTATTAGTATTATCATGGCTTGGTTTCAATAAGTACTTATTTAGTGTTGGATTTAATAAAGCTAAAACACTATTATCTCTTGATCTATCGTATTTATATAAACCTGATAGGTTAATTATTCCGTCACTTTTAGTAATTTCACGTTTAACAAATTCTTGGATACTTTCACCAGTACAAGGATCATTAACATGATCTTTACCACCAGAGAAATATTCAGCAACTTGATAGTTATAAGCCATTACTTGTAATCATGAGTTAACAGGTTGACATTTAGTATCTTTATCTGGAATATAAGCAAAGCCATCTTGTGATTTTCATGATGTATTAATACTTTTATCGACAAAGTATTCATCTTTATGTTGATTTTTATCAAAATGATAAATTGAAACAATAGTATCATCATGATAATAAACATTATTAAAACGATTTTTTAAAATTCCATATTTCCCATAATGCTTACCAATAGCCTCATTGGTGTTATAACGAATAATTTCTTCACGGTTAACATCAAAATAGTATTCATTTTGATACTTTTCTTCAATAGAATCAAAGTTATGATCAAAGTCTCACGATGATGATAATGACGTAATGGTGGAAGTTGATTTACTTTGTGCAGTAGCAACAGCACTAAGTCCTGCAATAATACAAGGGATTAATAATGATTTAAATAATTGATATTTTTTCATATTTTTTCCTTAAACTAGGTATGGAGCAATAAACCCCGTTAAATCAATATTTTCTTTCATTAGTTTATTAACATCAATATCAAGTACTATTTTTCCAGCTCTTAATAAAACAATCCGTTCGCACAACTCTTTAATTTCTAAAATGTTATGCGAGACACAAATAATTGTTACATCATGATTTTTAGCATATTTTTTTAAGTAGTTTAGAACTTTTTTTTGTGAGTTAACATCTAATCCAGTTGTTAATTCATCTAAAAGAAGTAATTTTGGATAATTTAATAATGAAATCATAATGTTTAATCGTTGTCTTTGCCCACCAGAAAGACTATTAGCTTCATAATGTAATAATTCAGTTAAATTGAAAGCTTGCAGCATTTCGTTTAATTCCTTTTGACTAACAAAAACACCGCGACGAATCGAACGTAAGAATTCAATAACGTCATTAACTGTTAATGCTGAAGGGTATTTTCCTTTTTGAAATTGAACACCAATTTTTTCAAATGGGTTGTAAGAATAGTCATAACCAAAATTAATATTTCCTGAACTTGCTTTTTGAACACCACAAAGTATTTCTATGAAAGTTGTTTTTCCTGCACCGTTAGCGCCAATTAAAGCAACATTTTTATTCTTATAAATATTGAAATTAAAATCATCAAGAACTTTTTTATATTTTTTTAAACCAATTTTAAATGATTTTTTTAAATTTTTAACTTGAACCAAAATTTTATCTTCTGATGTTGGTTTAAAGAGCAAAGAATCTTTAACTTCAGGTATTTTAACATCCGTTTTCTTTTCAGTTAAATTAATAATTTGTGTAATTTTTTTGGCTGTCAAAAATTTAAGCATAAATTATTTGTGCTCCTTACTTGAATACATAATTAAACTAGCACTAAATGTAAAGACTGCATAAGGCATAATAAAGTTTAATACTTTATCATATGGTAGGAAAACTCTAAATGGCATATCAACTAAAGAAACAATTTTTGTGACATATGTCGCTTTAAAATCAAACAAGCTTGAAGCATTTAGATTGAATGCGCCTAACTTAGAATACATTGCTTCATACATTTGTGTTGAACCATATCGCACAAAATCTGCATATGAAACCCATCATACTAATGGCAATTGTTCGCGCGATAAAATAATTGGTGTACTGAATCCGGCTAAAACCATTGAAAAGAAAATAATGGTTAAACCTATTAATGAAATGATGGAAGTTGTTTTAAATACTGTTCCAAGCATAGCACCAAACGAAATTCCCATCATAATATTAATTAAAAGTACATAAAAGAAAAACCCGTAGTTAATTTGCTTTTCTACGTAGTGAACTAATTCAGCGTTTTGTGAATTAATAACAGGCAATAAAAACAGCACAGAAAAACCAACTATGTAACATATAAATGTACAAATTGAGTAGTAAAGAACCCCAATAAATGTAATTTGTCACAATTTAATTGATGACGATTTTAATTGCTTAATTAAAATTGAATCACGAATTTCAAAAATAGCTTGAGGCATAATTAGTAGCATCAACATGTAAGGAATTGTCGAAATTAAACTTGGAAACAATGCAGGGAATAATGAAATTGGTTTGTCTTCATTAGTAAATGTATAGATTGTGCAAATTAGTGTGGCATACAAAAAAGGCACCACAAGAGTTAGGAACGGACCAAAAATACTACGTCAATATCCTTTATTGTAAATAACAAAAAGTGACTTCATATTATTTATTCTCCTCAAATTCTTTTAATTGTGAAATGCTAGCAGTTTTACGTTGACTTACAATTTTTTTTCTTAAGTATCCATAATAGAAGGCAATTCAAATTAAAAATAGTGCCGATACAGTAAATGCACTTCCAAAAACAATAGCCATGGTTTTTTGTTTTGTAAAGAAAGCGACTTGATATGAATAAAAACCGGGGAATGTTTCTAAATAAGACACATTATAACTGTAATTACCATCTTTAGTTGGAGTAACTGAATCAATTACTTGGCTGGTGTAAATTTGAATTGGTAAATTAATAATTCAACGTTCAGCTTCATAGTTATTAAAAGCAAATAAACAGTAAGGATCAAACATATCAACAAAAATTGGTATACTTTCATACTGGTTGTAGATATAATCACTTGCTAAATAATTATCATTTAGAAACTTAATTAATCAACACGATAAAACAGCACCAACGGTTGTGGTGTTTTTGTTTTTAGATAAGTTTGGATATAACTCATTAATATCCTCATTAACTGAATCTAAATCAACACTTTTCAATTCATCTATCGTTTTCAATTTTAATTTCTCAGCAGCAGTTTTTTTAACCAAACCATCTAATCAATTGTTGTCATCAAAGAAGGCATTAGATTGATAAGAATGTGTCTTACCGTTTATTCTTTCGTTTCAAGTATTAAAAACAAAAACATTTGGTGAAGCAAATTTATATTGAAGACTAAAAATTGAACTAGCTCTAGTTCTAGGGTCTTGTCCAAAACAATTACCATCAACATAGAATTTTGAATCATTGTTGGTTTTATTTAGCCATAAAGATGCATCGATTTTTCCAATTGAAGAATCAAAAATATGTGGTAATGTAGTAAAGTTATTGTTACGGAAGTCCACAGTTAATAGGTTTGCAAAAATTCCAGCTGTTTTTATTTTTCTTTTGTTTATAAATAATGAATATTGTTTATTACCAGTTTTAGACGTATCTCAACCCAACAATGGAAAATACCACAAATCATTGTTAGCAAAATTAATTTCATTAAAAAGATCAAAAAAAGATGTTTGTATAGTTTCATTAACGTTATGAATAAAAATCGGATTCAATCAAACTTTAATAATTTCATCACGATACGGATTAGATTTATATGCACCGTTTAAATCTAAAATTTTCGTTTTAACATTTAATTTATCATATAAATTTTTCAAATTAAATGGATCATCTTTATTGATACCTAATTTATTACAAACTTCAGAACTCAAAAAGAATTTTTCATATGTTCAACCGTGTTTTGTTAAATCTGGCCAGCTCTTAACCTTTTGTTTTTTTCCTTCTTTATCAGTTCATGTGTATCAGATTAACATATTTTCAGTAATTCCACTAATGTTTAGTTTTTTAGCTAATTCAAAATAATTAGGGAAAAGACGTCTAATATCTTTTCCATACTCAACTTTCTCATCAGGTGTTGTAGTATATGTTGGTGGAATTGGATAATAAGGAAGATTATCAATTGTATGAGGATGAATGGTTTTAGCTGTTTTATCAATAATTGATGATTCATTACTATTTAATTGTGATGTTAATTTTGAACTTAAGATCAAAGGAATAGTAAGTGTAGAAACTGCTATTACCGGAAACAATAGATGTTTTCAAAATTTAGGCATAAATAAAATTATTGTCTATCAGTTTGATGAACTAGTTTATTTTAACATATTTAATTTATTGGCATTATAACCTCGCGTACGCGCACATGTAATTTTTACAAACAAAATAGTACAATAGAAGTAATATTAAAAATATGTCTAATAATAAGAATATCTCAAATAAAAAAATGACAAAAGAAGAATTTTTATTTGAAAAAATGAAACGTTTAATTGTTCCAGCTTATGGATGTACAGAAATCGGTGTTATTGGTTATCCATGTGCACTATGTTATGAACAATTTAAAGGTAAGAAGATTAAGAAAATAACAGTTGACATGTCGCCGTTTGTGTATAAAAATGCGGCCCGAGTAGGTGTTCCAAACTTAGGACAATGTGGAATCACAATGATTGCTGCGGTTGGTGCGTATATTTGTGAACCAAGTCGAAAACTAGAATTATTTTCACAAGTCACAGAAGAACAAAGAAGCAAAGGACAAAAATTAGTTGATGAAAACAAAGTAAACATTACTATTAATCAAAATTGTGATCCTGTTTATTGTCACACTATTTTAGAAACAGAAGAAGGTGACAAGGCAGAATGTTTGATTGAAGAACACCATGATGATGTTAAGTGATTAAAAGTTAATGGTAAGGAAGTTAAAGTAAACCAAATAAAACCACATACATCAAATGAATTGGTAAGTAGTGTTGAACTTCCTCCACTTGAAGAAATATATACACCAGATGATTACACACTAAAAGATTTTTATGACATTGTCATGAATGCTAAATACGAAGACTTAATGTATTTAGAAAAAGTTTTTGTAATCAACCAACAAATTTCACATTATGGAACTAAGCACATTATTCCAGGTTCATTTACTGATACATTTGCTAAAGCCTTTCCTGCACCACGTACATGAAAGCAAGAAGTAATTTATGAAACTTGTGCAGCAATTGATGCGCGTATGTTTGGAGCCAGTCTACCTGTATTAAGCAGTTGTGGATCAGGCGATCACGGATTAACAATTTCCATCCCTCAATACGTTTTCCATATTTTAAATAAGAGCGATATTGAAGTTTTTGTAAGAGGATTATGTATTGCTAATTTAATTACTTGAAAAGTAAAATATGCGATTGGGGCTCTTAGCTCAATGTGTGGTTCAGTCGTTGCCGCTGCAACCGGCTCGTTTATTGGTATGGGTGTTCAAATTGGTTTGAATGTTAAGCAATTAGAGGATTTATTTAATAGTTGTTTATGCCAATTTGCTGGAGTTATTTGTGATGGTGCAAAAATGAGTTGTACTTACAAAGTAGCAGGTGCACTTAACAATGGCTTTATGGCACTTAACTTAGTTCGAAAAGGTTATCGAGTACAACCGCGTGATGGTATTGTTTTTGAAGATCCTGAAAAAACATTATCAGTGTACAAACAAATTTCTCATGATAACTCAAAAAACACAAACAATTCGATTGTTAATAAATTAAATGAAATTAACAAAGAATATTAATCTGTTAATTGACACAGTTTATTTAATTGATCTTAAGGTAAATAAAAAAAGCCAACACGAAAAATGTTCGCTTTTTTTAAAAACATTAATAAAAAGAAAAAGAGTCAACTTTTCAATTAGTCATAGTGAAAATTATGTCGCTTTCATTTACAGTAAAAACAAAATTGGAATTGACATTGAAAAAAGAAATGCAAAAAACAATTGAAGCGAAATTGCTTTTAAAAAGTTTATTGATGATGAAAAAAGTTATGGTAAAAACTGCATTCATAAATTTTATTCATTATGAGTTCGCAAAGAAGCAATTTTTAAAGCGGTCAATGACCCAAACAAAACAATGTTTGATTTTTATGCAAAGAAAAATCCAGTTAATATAAATAATGAATGTTTTTATTTCAATAAATATTTATTTCCCGGATTTGCTTTTGTTACATGTAGTAATGTAAACAGTAAATTTAAATTAATTAAGTTAAATATTAATGATCTGTATAACTCTTAGTATAAAATAAGTAATACATTTATGGATTGAGCCGTAATTTTATTAATTGTTTTTGGAGCCATTGCTTTAGTCATTGGTTTACTTTTATCTTCAAGTGGATCAACAAGCGGATTAAGTGCAATGGCTGGACAAGATCTAGAATTATTCAAAAAAACTAAAGACCGTGGTTTTATTAAAGTAATGCAGATGATTATGTTTATTATTTTTTTCATAATTATGGTTGCTTTAATTATTTACTTAATTTTAAAACACACAAGTTAATATGGGCAAAAAACGAATTGACCCACCTTATTCATTATTAAAAAAATTAATAATCAATTTATTAAAAGAAAAATATAAACCTGTTTCTTTTAACTTTTTATATTTTGGGTTAATAAAGTTGATACATAAAGAAGATTATTTTTTGTCACAAGAATATTTCAATATTTTTGTTACAGATATGATTAAAGAATGTTTCCTTATTCATTTATCTTACACTAATTCTTATCTATTAAATTTAGCCTATCGTGAACCTGATAAATCAAGAGAATTAAAAGGAATATTTAAGGGTAATAGCAAAGGCTTTGGTTTCGTTATTCCGATTGATAATAAAGACGGGAATTGAAAATATTTTGTTGAAACATTTAATACAAAAGATGCTATTAACAATGACATTGTGAGTTTTTATATTATTGATAGTAAATCTGAAAAGCATCCATCACAAGCTGTTATTCATAAAATTCTTGAACGGAAAAAAGACTTTTATGTTTGCTTATTTAATGTAACAGATAATGGATATAACTTAACATTTGAAGATGATAAAATTACTAAACCTGTAGAACTTGATGATACTACAGGTTTGGTTGATGGACAAAAAATTCTTATCAAAATTAAACAGATTACTAATGATAAGATTTATGCTGCATTAAGTCGAATTATTGGTCATAAATCTGATCCAGGAATTGATATTCTTTCAATAGTTCTTGACAAAGGAATTAAATCAGATTTTAGCAACGAGGTATTAGAATATTCAAAGAGATTGAGAGTCGAATTTGATAGTAAACAAAAGAAACTTCGCAAAGATTTAAGACAAAAGCAAATTGTCACAATTGATCCTAAAACATCAAAAGACTTTGATGATGCAATTTGTGTTGAAAAAGAAAAAGATCAATATCGACTATATGTATCAATTGCAGATGTTGCACATTATGTGCAATTTAATTCATTATTAGATCAAACGGCTTTCGAGAGAGGATGTAGTGTTTATTTGGTTGATAGAGTAATTCCAATGTTACCACATATATTGTCAGACGATATATGCTCATTGAATTACAATGTTGATCGTTTTACTTTAACTAGTGAAATTCTTTTTAATAAAAAGGGTGAAATTATTAGTTATGACGTTTATCCTTCAATTATTAAATCAAAACAACGCTTTAGTTATGACGAAGTTAATGAATATTTTAAGGGAACTAATGAATTAATTAATGATACTAAAGCAGTCAGGGAAATGTTAGATAACGCTAGAGAATTACATGAAATTTTAAATAAGGAGAAAGCAAAACGAGGTTATATAACATTTAATGTATCTGAACCATTAATAATTCTTGATGAAAATAACTTTCCAATTGATGTTGTTAAACGTGAAAGTGGTGAAGCACAAGAAATGATTGAAAATTTTATGGTGAAGGCTAATGAAACAGTTACACTTTTTGCTGCTAAAAATAAGCTACCATTTATTTATCGAGTTCATGGCAAACCAGACAAAGAACGAATTGAACAATTTGCATTAGAATCAAAAAGACTAGGTTTCAAGATTTCAACAAAATTAGATTCAATTAAATCACTAGATATTGTTAAATGAATTAATGATAACATTGACAATCCAAATATGGATTTAATTTATTTAATGTTGCTTAGATCCATGGCTAAAGCTGAATACGCAGTTAAAAACCGTGGTCATTTTGGCTTAGCACTTGAAAACTACACCCATTTTACTTCACCAATTCGTCGTTATCCTGACTTAATTGTTGGCCAAATATTATGAATGTATATATTTGATAAAAATAATTATTCAGATGCACAAAGAAATAGATTATTAATTTCATTAAAAGAAAAAGCAAATCAATCTTCATTAAACGAAGTAGTCGCTACTGAATGTGAACGAGAAGTGAATAGTATGAAGTTTGCTGAATATATGACACGTCATATTGGTGATGAATATATTGGCACAGTAGTTTCTGTTCGTTCATTTGGTATTTTTGTGGAATTAGATAACACAATAGATGGTTTAATTCGTTTACCGAATTTTTATGAAAATGACCACATCACTTATTATGAAGAAAGAAATTTACTAATAAGTGATAAAACTAAAAAAGAATTTAGATTAGGAACTAAAGTTAAAATAAGAGTAATTGGAGCATCTAAAGAATTGAAACAAATTGATTTTGCTTTAATTGAACATTTAGGCAATCGTTAATACTATGTTCATTCTATTTAAAAATAAAAAAATTAATCTAAATAATCATATTGTTGATCGAATAGAAGCTGGCATTGAATTGAAGGGTTTTGAAATTAAATCAATCACAAAAGCTAATGCTAATATTGATCAAGCATTTGTTATTTTTAAAAAAGATGAAGCATGAATTATCAACATGTATGTTGCTCCATACTCATTAGCAGCAAATGTTAAAATTGATCCAAACCGTAATCGTAAACTTCTATTACATAAAAATGAAATCATTAAGTTACAAACAAGAATAAAAAAAGAACGTCTAGCAATAATTCCAAGTATTGTTTATAAACATAATGATTTAATTAAAGTAGAAATTTGTTTATGTAAGTCTAAAAACAAATCAGATAAACGTGAAGATATTAAAAAGCGCGATGCACAGCGAGAAATTAGGCAATATAATGATTAATCTAATTGGTTATATAATTCGCGTAGTTTAATCACTAGGTGGTTAATTCCACCCCTAGTGATTTTTATATTGTGTTTAGCAAATTCATCAGCTAATTCTTTTAATGATTTTGCGGGGAATTCCATTCGCAATTGACAAAATAGTTTAAAGCGTTTGGATTTAATTGTTTCTAAAACATTGTGTTTAATCAATTTACTGATCATTTCAATTTGTTCATTGCCTGATTCTACAGACTTTGCAAGATTTGAAATATCTAAATTATTTAATCGATGTAATTGATTGCTTAAATCACGACTAATCATGTTATCTTCAAAATAATTCATTGAGTCAATTGCCCCAATAATCTTTAAAAAATCGCTAATTTCACTAGCTTTTTTAATGTAAATTAAGTTGATATATTTACGTTGCAAGATTGTCGGACTTAAATGAAAATGAATCATAATTGATTGAAGTGTTCGCAAATAATTATTTTGTCGACCACGAATTTCTAAATGATAAATTGATTTAGTTGGTTCACCAATTGAACCACTTGCTAAAAATGAACCCACTAAATATGCACGTTTTTCATCTTCAGTAGCTTTAGAGGACGTGATGTATTTTGTATTGAAGAAATCTAATTCTTCCAATAAGTTAACAAAATACATATTGGTAATAGTTAATCGATATGTTCTTTTTTTAGTGAAATTGCTTATTTCACTATAAGAAAAATAAGCATCAATTTTAAAAACTTGTTTTAAACTTTCAGCAACAAAACGAATAATAAAATTAAAGTTGGATTCAAGATATCATTCTTGTTTGCTGTTAGTCAGAATAATTTTTATTTTATTGGTAATAAATGAAAAAATTAACGCTTTTAAAGCATTATTTTCATACTTTAAATGACAAACTTCCTCTTTAATTTTTTCACTAAATGTTGACATTTTATTTTGACTTACTTAAATATTTAATGGCATTAAGTGCCGCAATTGTTCCTTGACCAACAGCGACAGAAATTTGTTGGTAGTCACTATCACTAACGTCACCAACCGCATATAATCCAGGAACGCTCGTAGCCATGTAACAATCATGTAGCATGTAACCATGTTCATTCAGCAAAGTTTTATCTTTAATAAAACCAGTTGATGGTTTAGCACCAATGTAAACAAAAACATATCCACAGTCATATTTTGTTGTTACATTTTCATCTTTGCAAGTAATATCAACAGCAGTTACTTCATTTCCGTTTCCATAAACACGAGTAATTTCACCACAAGTAATAATTTCACAATTTTTAATTGTTTTTAATTGTTCTAAATATTCTTTTTGGGCGCGAAAATTATTACGTCGATGAACAAGCGTAACTTTTTTACAAATTTTTGACAAATAAATAGCGTTAGTGACAGCGGAATCTCCGCCGCCAACAACAAAAACTTCCTTACCTTTAGCAAGAGAACCATCACATTTTGCACAGTAACTTACGCCTTTATTTTCGTATTTTTCTGCATCAATAGCAGGTAATTTGTTACTGATTGTTCCTGTTGCTATAAGTAAAACTTTAGCATATCTTGTTTGTCCATCAGATGTATAAACAATATGATCACCGTTTTTGTAATCAATCATGGTTACTTCACCATAAATTGGTTCAACACCCAAGGCATCAACTTGTTCATACATTTTTAATGCTAAATCTGCACCGGTAATATGTTTAAAACCAGCATAATTTTCAATCATGGCAATATTAACCAATCTTCCGCCTGGTACATTTTTTTCAATATAAGCTGTTTTATATCCAGCTCTTGATAAATAGATTGATGCACTAAATGCGGCAGGTCCGCCACCAATTATTAAAGCATCAAATTTATTTTGTTCACTTGTTAGTCTAGCTTCTAATCCCATAAATAAGTTAAAACTAATTCATAATTAGTTGGTAGTTTAATTATAATTAAACTGAATGGTAGTAAAACTATTGTTTTAGGACCCAAGAATTTAAAGACTAATGTATCATATTAGTTATTTTTATTTTTATTAGCTAAAAGATATATATAATCTTTAAACTTTTTTGTTTATATATTTATATTAAAAAGGCAAGCTGTGATGAAAAATAAATTAAGTTATAAAAATGTGTCTTATTCAAATTTGGTAATGCGTCGTAATTTCCAAGAAATAGACACAAATTTTGCTGAACCAGATTTACTGGAAATGCAAAAAGCCTCTTACAAGGATTTTTTAGAAAATAAACTGGAAAGCTTAATTGGAAGCTATTTCCCAGTTAAACACGCAAAGAACAACAAGTACGAAGTTCACTTCAAAGGGATTTCATTTGCTGATCCATTAAATGATGAAGAAACATGTCGTAATGAAGAAAAGACTTATGAACGTGCACTTTATGCTGATTTATCATTGGTGAACAATGAAACTGGAGAAGTTAAACGTGTAAAGAAAACAAAAAGTAACCTATCGAAGGGATTGTTTGTTGCTAATATTCCAATGATGACTGAAAAAGGAACATTCATCATTAACGGAATTGAAAAATTTGTTATCAGTCAAATTGTTCGAGCTCCCGGAATTTACATCCTTAACAAATCACAAATTAAATTAAATAATAAGAAAAAAATTAATCGTGGTTACATTTGTGAATTATTACCTAACAAAGGAAGATTGATTAATTTCTGAATCGACGAAAGTGAACAAACTATTAAAGCGATTATGCGAAACAGTGTTGGGGATAATGCACCAAGTTTTCCAGCAACACAATTGTTAAAAGCTTTTGGTTTAACACAAGATGAAATTCGTCGTATCTTTCGTGACAATGTGTATATTTTAAATACACTTTATACTGAACCATACAACCACACTAACATTTTACAAGATTTTGAAATTGTTGGTTATCGAAACGATGTTGAAAAATTACGTAATTCAAAAGAAAACATTAAAGGCTCACCAATTGATACAAAACTTAAAAATGCGGTTGTTGAATATGAAGATTTATTCTTAAAACGCAAAGCTATTTATAAACGTTACAATACTGAATATGAAAAAATTCACATTGAAAATGATGAATTAATTCAACAAATTAAAACTGCAAGTGGAGCAAAGAAAAAGGAATTACAAGCAAAACTTGAAGCTTTACAAGAAAACACCTACAAGCTTTTTGAACAACTTCATAAAGTTGACGAAAAGATGCGTAGTGTTTTAGATATTATCATCACTGAAAAAGCAGCAAAAGACTTAATTAGTCAATTAGGAATTTCAACACGAAGTATTGAATCATATTCTTCAAGTAAGAAAAACCCAATTTGTTACCAAGAAGTAATTGCTAGTCACTTCATGGATAACCGAAAATATGATTTAACTGGTGCTGGTCGCCACCATACACAACACAAGTTGCATATTTCTGACCGTTTATATCAACGAATTATTGCTGAAGATATTCTTTATAAAAACGGTAAAGTATTTTTACCAAAAGATACTCTAATTTTAAAAGAAGAATTAGACAAATTTAAAGATGCGGCGCAACACGATGAATTAAAAATATTTGAAGAAGTAAAACTAAATACAACAACAAAAACATTAACAAAAAACACTAACTTTGTTGAATCTGTATTAGTTTATGCTGATAATGATGAAATGGATTTAACTACACCAATTATTGGTGAAAGTACATTAGCAACTCCTAGTATGTCATTAACATTAGTTGATTTCATTTGCTGTATGTCATACACATTAAACTTGCCACACAATATTGGACAATACGATGATATTGACCATTTAGGTAATAAACGTTTACGTTTAATTGATGAACAATTAAAAGCGAAGATGCAGATCGGAATGGCTCGTGTTGAAAAACACATTAAAGATAAATTAGCTTCAATTTCAATTGCCACTGCAAATGAAGAACAACAAAACAAAGTTGCTAAGAGAACAACAGTTAAGACAATTGTTAATACTAAACCATTCCAATTAATGGTAAAAAATTTCTTTAATACATACCAATTAACACAATTTGTTGACCAACAAAACCCATTATCAGAACTTTCTAATAAACGTCGAATTAGTGCAATGGGAGATGGTGGTATTTCGCGTGATGACCCAAACCTAGACATTCGTGACATCCATTATAGCCATTATGGAAGAATTTGTCCAATTGAAACTCCTGAAGGAATGAACATTGGATTAATTATGTCATTAGCTTCATTTACAAGAATTGATTCAAACGGTTTCTTAACTTCTCCATACCACAAAGTAGAAAAAGGGGTTATTAAAAAAGATGTTGTTTGGATGCCACCTTTAAAAGAAAATGAATACATTATTTGTGAAGCAACAGTTCCACATGATGAAACAGGAAAAATTACTGCTGATCGTGTTGTTTGTCGTTATCGTGGTAATCAACAAGAATTTAGTGCTAAAGAAATTGATTTTGCTGATATTGCACCTCGACAAGCTGTATCAATTGCTGCAAGTGTAATTCCTTTCCTTGAACACGACGATACAACAAGAGCCTTAATGGGGGCAAACATGCAACGACAAGCTGTACCGTTAATTCATCCATATGCACCAATTGTCGGAACAGGAAGTGAATATAAAATTGCACACGACTCTGGATTAACAGTTGTTGCCAAAAATTCAGGTGTAATTGAAAAAGCTGATGCAAACAAAATTGTTGTTTTAAATGATGATAAAAAACGTGACACTTACAAATTAATTAAGTATCGCAAGTCAAACCAAGATACATGTATTAACCAAACGCCAATTGTTGAAGTTGGTCAACGCATTGAAGCTAATGACACAATGACTGACGGGCCAGCGATGTACAACGGTGAGTTAGCCCTTGGTCGTAACCCATTAGTAGCATTTACCACATGAAACGGTTATAACTATGAAGATGCAATTGTTATTTCTGATCGATTAGTTAAAGAAGATGTTTATACTTCGATTACAATCGAAGAACATACAGTTAAATGTTTACGAACAAAAAACGGTGATGAAGAAATTACTCGTGATTTAATGAATGTTAGTGAATACGCTAAACGACACTTAGATGAAGATGGAATCATTATGGTCGGAAGTGAAGTTAAAGAAGGCGATATTTTAGTTGGAAAAATGACTCCACGAGGTCAAAGCGATTTCTCTCCAGAAGAAAAATTATTACAAGCAATTTTTAATTCAAAAGCAAAAAATTTCCGCGAATCATCATTAAAAGCACCACATGGTGGTGAAGGAATTGTTGCTAAAATTCAACGATTCACAATCAGTAATAATGATGAACTTGAAGACGATGTAATTGAACTAGTTAAAGTTTATATTGCTCAAAAACGTAAAATTCAAATCGGTGATAAAATGTCTGGTCGACACGGAAACAAGGGATGTATTTCTATTGTTGCTCCAGCTGCAGACATGCCATTCTTGGCTGATGGAACTCCAGTTGATATTTGCTTAAATCCATTAGGGGTTCCAAGCCGTATGAACATTGGACAAGTATTGGAAATTAATTTAGGTTTGTCAATGCGTCAACTTGCTCAACAAAAAGCAATTGAATTAATCTTTACAACTAAAAATGATAAAGAATGTCTTGAACAATTTATTATTAATTTTGGTTTAAAAGCTGAAAAATCAAAAGTGTTAATCAAAACTATCAAAAATTACTGCAAACTACATAAAATTACAACACTTGAACAAGCTAAAAAAGAAATCGGTTACAATGAAATTTTCTTAATTATTAAAAAAGCTGGTTTAGAAATTGAAAGTTTAAACTTCAAAGCTGCTACACCTGTATTTAGTGGGGCTACTATGGATGATGTTTTAAATAATTTGGCTGAAGCTAATAATGAAGTTGGCGATTTAAAACGTCTTGGCAAGATGCAACTATTTGATGGAAAAACTGGTGAACCATTTGATGGTTTAACAACTGTTGGAGTAATGTATATGATGAAACTTGACCACATGGTTGATGATAAAATTCATGCCCGAGCTGTTGGACCTTATAGTAAGATTACTCAACAACCACTTGGTGGCAAGAGTCAAAACGGTGGTCAAAGATTTGGGGAAATGGAAGTATGAGCACTTGAAGCATACGGAACAGCCCACAACTTACAAGAAATTTTAACAATTAAATCTGATGATGTTAAAGGTCGAAACCAAACATACAATGCAATTGTTCGTGGTTTAGATTTACCAACACCTGGATTACCAGAAACATTTAAATTATTAACAAAACAATTACAAGGATTATGTTTATCAATGGATGCAATCTATGAAGATGGTACTGTCATTGATATTAATAATTACAGTTCAGTTAGTGAAGATGAAGCAATTAAACAAGATGATATTAATTCTATTCAAGCAATTGAAACTGTAAATGCAGCTGATGAATGAAGTGATGATAACTTCTAATAATATGGAGAGATAATTTATGGCGATTAAAATTAATAATATTAATGCATTAAGAATTAGTTTAGCTTCTCCCGACCGAATTCGTGAATGAAGTCACGGGGAAGTGGTGCGTAGTGAAACAATCAACTATAAAACACTTAAACCAGAAAAAGGTGGTTTATTTGATGAAGTAATTTTTGGTCCAATTAAAGATTATGAATGTGCTTGTGGTAAATATAAGAAAGTAAAATATCGTGGTAAGATTTGTGAAAAGTGTGGTGTAGAAATTACTGAATCAATCACTCGTCGTGAACGAATGGGTCATATTGAATTAGCAACCCCAATTGCACACTCATGAATGGTTAAGGAATTACCTAACCCAAGTAAGATTTCTTTATTACTAAATGTTAGTTATAAAGAAGTTGAACAAGTTGTTTACTTCGTTAACTACATTATTTTAAGTGCAAACGGCAACAAAAATTTTAGAGATAAAGAAGTTATTGATTTAAACAATGCAAAAACAAGCAAAAATTCACGTGGTAAAATTCGAGCAGTTTTAAGCGAAATCATGAAAACATTGAAAAAAGATTCAATTGACATGAGTCGAGCACAAAATTATTTTGCACGTCTAAAGGATTCTTCATTGCCATTTAGTATTGAAGAAGTATTTAATTTCATTACTAAATATACAGGAATCCGTTTTGGAATTGGTGCTGAAGCAATTTACAATTTGTTAAAAGAAATTGATCTAAATAAAGAATTAAAACGAATTGAAACTAAACTTCATAAAATTGAACCACATCAAGTTGAATTTAGAAAATTAACGCGACGATTAGAAGCAATTAAATGATTCTTAGAATCAAAAAATAAACCAGAATGAATGATTTTAACAGTTATTCCAGTTACTCCACCAGACACTCGACAAATCGTGCAACTAGACGGTGGCAAATTTACAACTAGTGATATTAATAACTTCTATCGAAAAATTATTATTCGTAATGAACGTTTAAAACACTTAATGTCATTAAATGCACCGACAATTATTTTAAACAACGAAAAACGTATGTTACAAGAGTCAGTTGATGCTTTAATTGATAATGCATCTCGATCTAAACCAATCATGAGTAAGGACCGAAGACCACTTAAATCGTTGACTGATCATCTAAAAGGTAAACAAGGTTTATTCCGACAAAACTTATTGGGTAAACGTGTTGACTATTCAGGACGAAGTGTAATTGTTGTTGGTCCAGATTTAAATTTGGATCAAGCAGGAATTCCAGCTGAAATGATTTTAAAACTATTTAAACCTTTCATTGTTCGTGAATTAATGCGTAAAGTTGATGAATTTGGTAATGAAATTAAACCAATTGCGGCTAACGTTAAAATTGCTGAACAAATGATTCTTAAAGAAGATGATGAAATCTGACCAGTTGTTGAAAAGGTAATTAAAACACGACCAGTATTACTTAACCGTGCACCAACACTTCACCGTTTAGGTATTCAAGCTTTTGAACCAAAATTAGTTGATGGTAAAGCAATCCGATTGCACGCATTAGCATGTACAGCATTCAATGCGGACTTTGACGGAGACCAAATGGCTGTTCACTTGCCAATTACTGATGCAGCAGTATGTGAAGCACGAAATGAATTATTAGCTTCTAACCATATTCTTGGTCCAAAAGACGGTAAGCCAATTATTACTCCAACCCAAGACATGGTAATTGGTTTATATCACTTATCACGTGAAGATAAAGGATTAAATGGAGAAGGGACAATTTTTGCTACTGTTGCACAAGCAATCAAATTTTATGAAATTGGAGCAATTAAACTACATGCATTAATTGGTATTCCAACACAAGCATTAGCTTCTAAAGAGTTAGGAAAAGATGGTATTTTAATAACCACTGTTGGAAAAATGATTCTTAATGAAGCATTTCCTAGTGAATTTACTTATATTAATAATCCAAGTTGCCAAATTGCTGACCAAGAAATTATTGAACGTAATGTTGATTTGCGTGAATACATTAAGAACACTTACAAGTTAAATAAACCAATTGCTAAGAAAACAATTAGCAACATCATTATGATGTTGTATCAACGCTACAACACAAGTCAAATTGCTAAAACAATGGACAAAGTTAAAAACCTGGGCTTTAAATTTAGTACAAAATCAGGTGTAACAATGTCAGTATTTGATTTACCAAAATACGACAAGAAGCATGAATACTTTACTGTTGCTGATCAAAAAGTTGCTAAGTTCACACAACAATACAAGAAGGGTTTATTAACTGATGATGAACGATACGTTAAAGTTATTGATTTATGATCACAAGTTAAAGACCAAGTTACTGGTGATGTTGAAAAGATTATGAACGATCCAGCTAACGCTGACAACTCAGTAATTATTATGATGAATTCAGGAGCGCGTGGTAACGTTTCTCAATTTACTCAATTATTAGGAATGCGGGGACTAATGAACCGTTCATATAACTATGAACAAAAAACTAAATCAATTGTTATTCGTGATACAATTGAAGTTCCTATTAAAGACTCTTTTATTGATGGATTAACCATTCATGAATACTATAACTCATCTTATGGAGCACGTAAAGGGATGGCTGATACAGCGATGAAGACATCTAAATCTGGTTACATGACTCGTAAATTAGTTGATGCAAGCCAAGATGTCATTGTCACTGAAGAAGATTGTGGAACAACACGAGGAGTAGAAGTTAGTGTAATTATTGATACAAACGAAAACAACGTAATTGAATCACTAGCTGAACGAATTAGCAACCGTTATAGTATGGAAGATATTTTTGTTCCAGATAGTAAAGAATTAATTGTTGCTAAGAATGAAATTATTACTCCTGAAATGGCAAAACGTATTGAAGGACTTGGTATTAAGAAAGTAATGATCCGTTCAGTACTTCACTGTAAAGCTAAAAATGGTGTATGTCAACACTGTTTTGGACACGATTTAACAACTAATAAACCAATTGAAATTGGAAGTGCAATCGGAGTAATTGCTGCCCAATCAATTGGAGAACCAGGTACACAACTTAACCTACGTACTTTCCATACAGGTGGAGCAAGTGGTTCTGAAGGGGGAAACATTGCCCAAGGGTTTGAACGTTTAAAACAACTATTTGATATGATTCCACCAAAACCATTTGAATTAGCAATTATTTCTGAAGTTAATGGTGTAATTAAGGCGATTAATGTGTCTGATAATGGATATTTAATTGAAGTTGCTAATAGTGAACTAGATGAAGTTGTCAGATATACAGCCCCATTTAACGCTATTTTCCGTAAAAAAGTTAACGACCACGTTAACATGGGTGATAAGATTACTGAAGGAAGCGTTGATATTAATAAATTAATGCGAATTTGTGGTATTAAAGCTGCACGTGACTATATCTTAAAGGAAGTACAAAAAGTATATCGTCTTCAAGGAATTGAAATTAGTGATAAATATATTGAAATTATTATTCGTCAAATGACTAACCGGATGAAAGTTCTTAACCCAGGAGATTCAGACTACTTTATTGGTCAAACAATTAGTATTAATGAATACATCCGTGCTAATAAACAATTATTATTAGATGGTAAGAATCCAATTACAGCAAGTAACTTAATTTACGGATTAGATGAAATTCCTTCACACTCAGAATCATTCTTATCTGCAGCAAGTTTCCAAGATACTAAGAAAGTATTAACAGATGCAGCAATTAGAAGCCAAACTGACTTCATGAATGGTTTAAAAGAAAATGTTATGCTAGGAAGATTAATCCCAGCAGGTACTGGAATTAAACGCCGTGGTAATTTGTAATTACTAAATAATAAAAAAAATGTAACACATAAAGTGTTACATTTTTTAACGTAACTAACTTATATTATTTGTTTTATGGAAAAAATAAAGATATTGTCTCCCTTTTTGTTCTCCCGTTTTATACTATCCGTACTCCAGAAACTATCTTTCCGTTAAAATAAATAACAAAAAGTTAAAAAAAATTACAAAATTTAAATTTATAAAATAAAAATCATATTAATTTTTATAATTTTTTATATTAATTTTTATGGAAAAATATCAACAATTAATTAATGAACTAGTTACTGAATTAAGCAAAACTAAGTCAATTAACGAAGCAATTATTGCACGAAATGTTTTTATCAAAAAACATTTAACACCCCTATATGAGAAACTAAAGTCATTGCCAAAAGAAGAAAAAGCGAGTTTTGGTAATGAGGTTAATCAGTTCAAGAATTTAATTAACATTAAATTTGATGAATTTAGTAATAAATTAAATGAACAGTTAAATGAGACTGAACACGCAATCGCAGCTAACGTTAGTATTGATACAGTCTTACAAACTAAAGGAGCATTAAACCCAATTACTTTATTAATTGATCAAATTGTGCAATTTTTCCGTAAACTAGATTTTCAAATTGTTTCTGGCAACGAAGTAACGACAACAAAATACAATTTTGACTATTTAAATATTCCTCTTGATCACCCAGGAAGACAAACTAGCGAAACTTTTTACTTTAATGAACAATTAATGTTAAGAGCTCATAATACTGCTGTTACGGCAGAAATGATGCACAAAAACAATCAAGAAAAGGACTTAAGAATCCTTTCATATGGATATGTATACCGAAATGATGATGATGATTTAAGTCATTCACATCAATTTAATCAAATTGATTTAGTTTGAATTAAAGAAGGGTTAACTACAGCTAGCTTAAAATGATTAATTACTTCACTTTTACAGTATTTATATGGAAAAGATGTAAAAGTAAGATATCGATTAAGTTTCTTTCCGTTTACTGAACCTAGTATTGAAGCTGATGTCGAATGTCCAAATTGTCATGGTAAAGGATGTTCACTATGCAAAAAAACAGGATGAATTGAAATTATAGGGGCAGGAATGTTACACCAAAAAGTTTTAAGTGATGCTGGATTCACAATTAAAACAGGAATAGCTGCAGGAATTGGAATTGATCGTTTAGCAATGATTAAATACAAGATAAACGACATTCGTCATATATATAGTAATAACTTTAGTTTCTTAAAACAATTTGTTAAGGAGAATAAATAATTATGTTATTAAGTCGTAAGTTTTTAATTAAATGTTTACCAGAACTTAAAAACATTTCTTTTGAAGAATTTAATTATGCTTGTGTTAATTTAGGAATGGAAATTGAACAAGTAATTAATCATCCTAAATTAACTAATTTAGTTGTTGGAAAAATTATTGATCGCAAAAAAATTGAAAATTCAAAACATTTAAAGCAAACAACAGTTTTAATTAATGAACAAGAAAACGTTACAAAGACAATTGTTTGTGGAGCTGATAATATTAAAAAAGGTCAGCTAGTAGTTGTTGCTTTACCTGGATGCCAATTACCTAATGGAATAATCATTAATGAACGCGAATTAATGGGCGTTAAATCACAAGGTATGCTTTGTGGATACAAAGAATTAACTCCATTTAATCATGCATGTTGTAGTGAAATAGATGCTAATGGTATTATTGAATTAGATAAAATCGCAACTGTGGGCGACACAAACATCCAAGAATTACTTGGACTAGACGACACAATTTATGATTTATCATTGCCAACAAACAGAACTGATTATACTGGTAGTCTATATGTAATTAATGATTTAGCTAAATTTTTCAATTGCAAATTTAATTTGCAATATGGTGTTAAGACATTTAGTAAATTAAATGAAGAGTTTAATGATTTTTTATTAGTTGCTAAAGTTGATAAATTTAAAAATAAAGAGGCTTCATGAGACCTTAAAGGTAATTTAATAAATGCTGGCATTAAATGTCAAAATAAATTTAAAGATATTATTAGTTACATTTCATCATTAACTGGTGTGTATCCATTAATAATTGATGCTGAACATGTACAAAGCTTTAAAAGAGTAAGAATTAATGCTGAAGTTAAAATTAACAATCAATATATTAAGTTAAATGATGCTACTTGTCTAATAAACCAAAACAATGAAATTATTGCAATTGATAATTTATTTGTTTTCGATCAATTTAATGTTAGTGAAAAAACAAAGAGTGCTTGAATTATCTTAAGCCCAATTGATGCTATTAATCTAAGAACAATAAGCCAAAAACTTAATATCAATAGTTTTGAAAGTAAAAATAACACAAAATTTGTAAGTCAACACCAAATAAATATGTTTCTATTAAAACTTAATAGCTATATTAAGTTTAAAACGAACAGCTATAAGATTGAAAAAATTAAAACAAAAGAAATTAAATTCAATCTTGAAAGTGCACAAAAATTTATTGGTCTAGATGATGCTGAAATTATTAAAAATATTTTCAAGCAATGAAAATATAAATTAGTTTCATACAAAGATCTTGTATTTGTACCAAATTATCGAAGTGATCTAAATAATGAATGCGATTTATATGAAGAAATTTTAAAGTTATACACATTTGATAAATTAGACACAAAACCAATTACTGATGTAATGTTTAACCCACAACAAGATGTGGATGAATATAGCTTTATTAAAAAATTATTTAATTTATTAACCAACAAATATATTAATCAAGTTAAAACTTATAACTTAACAACAAAAAAAGATGCTGAACGTTTAAATTTGTTTAATTTAAAACCAAAATATCAAATTAATCCATGTTCAAACGCTAATCGCGAATACATGCGAACAACTTTAATTTATGATTTATTGAAAGTATTGCAATTTAATCTAAACCGTAAAAATGATTTATTACCTGTTTTCGAGTTACAAAAAATTTATAATGACGATATTTTCTGGAACCTAACAATTATTGCCCCAGAAAAGTTATTAATTGATGCAATAAATAATGTTTCTTGCAATTTTAATACCTTTGGTTTAAAGGATTTAGCTGTTGAAATTGCAAATTTATCCAACCAAGAAATATCATTTAAAAAAGCTAACACCAATCTACTATATAAAAACGACAGCCTAGAAATATTTTTTGAAAATCAAAGTATCGGTTTTATTGGCTCTATAAGCCGAAATATTTTAAAAGAATTTAAATTAGAAAACACAAATTTATATCTGTTAGATATAAACTTAAAAAATATTGTAAACTACAACCATAAGACAGGGTTGGTGATGGAACCAATTAATGAACGTAGCTATATTCACAAAGATATTACGTTTAATTGCAGTGAAAATACTGATTTAAGTTCTATCATTAAGCAAATAAAATCATTGGATTATCTAAAAGAATTAAGTTTTATTAAAGCTTATAAATTAGATAACAGTAATATTGCTTATACAATCCGTTTATTAATTAAGAATGAAAACGATTCTTTAATTAATAAAGAAAAAATCGATCAATACATTGATCAAATCAACCAAATTATTAAAAATAATCTTAACTAATGAAACGTAAAGAATATCTATCTTGAGATCAATATTTTATGGGGGTTGCTAAACTCTCAGCAATGCGTTCAAAAGATCCCGATACCCAAGTGGGATGTTGTATTGTAGACGAATACAATCATATTATTTCATTAGGATACAACGGCTTGCCATGTGGATGCGACGATAATGAATATCCGTGACAAAGAAGTGGCAAAGATTCACTAGACAACAAATATTGATATGTTGTTCATAGTGAAATTAATGCTATTTTAAACGCCAACGGAAGATCATTAAAAAATTGCAAGCTATATGTTAGTTTATTTCCATGTAATGAATGTGCAAAGGCGATTATCCAATCTGGAATAACAGAAATTATTTATGAAGACGATAAATATGCTGATACAGATTCAACCAAAGCAAGCAAACGAATGTTTAAGAGTGCCAAAGTGAAACTAAGACAACTTAAAAAAACAAACAAAAAAATTATTTTGTCTATTTAAATTATTTTTTAGGGAGCCATGAAATTTATGCGATACATAATTAAACGTGATAATCGTAAAGCGATCTTTGATTTAATTAAAATTCAAGATGCGATTATTAAAGCTGCGCAGGCTAATCAAATTGATTTATCACTAAATGAATTAAAAACAATTGTTAATGAAATTGATAATCGAATTACTAAATTAGATGTTGATGGAATTGAAGTTGAACGAGTACAAGACATCGTTGTTAAAACTTTAACTGATTTAGGCTATCGACAATTAGCAAATTTATATCAAGCTTATCGTGAAGAACGAACAATTATTCGTGAAGGTAAGAGTGATTTAATGAAAAAGATTATCAAGATCGGTATTGAAACTGACCGCGATAATGCTAATGTTGGGAATAATTTTAGTGCTAAATTATTAAGAATAGCTTCAGAAGCCAATAAATGACACATTCTTAATACATTATTACCACGTAAGTTAGCTAAATTACACGAAAACGGAGATATTTATATTCACGATTTAGATAGTTACAATTTGACACTTAATTGTTTACATTTACCAACTGGTAAAATTTTAGCTCGTGGATTTAATACAGGATATGGAACAATTAATCCACCACACAGCATTACAGTTGCCGCTGCACTTATTTGCATTATGATGCAAGCAAGTCAAAATGACATGTTTGGTGGTCAAAGTCATCCAAACTTTGATAACGACTTAGCTCCTTATGTTGCACTTAGTCGTTCAAAAATCAGAAAAGAATTAATGGAAAAAGGAATTCAAGGAAAGGAACTTGAAGCGGCTGTTGAACAAAAAACTATTCGTGAAGTTCGCCAAGCTATGCAAGCAGTTATTTATAACTTGAATACTATGCATTCACGTGCTGGTAGTCAAGTTCCATTTAGTTCATTGAACTTAGGAATTCCTTTTAGTGAAGACGCTGCACTTGTTTGCCAATGTTTTTTAGAAGAATATATTAAAGGATTGGGTGGAGGAGAACAACCAATTTTTCCAAACATTATTTTCCGAGTAAAAGCCGGAATTAATCGGGATGAAGGTGACAAATATAATTATTTATTTAAATTAGCTTGTAAAACTGCAGCTATTCGTATGAATCCAACATTCATGAATATTGATGCAGATTTTAATAAGGAATTCTTTGATCAAGGAATAATGCCTGCAACAATGGGATGCCGAACTTATATTATGACCAACTGTAATGGTAAACCAGGTGTTGAAGGACGAGGAAACAACGCACCATGTACAATCAACCTACCACGACTTGGTATTTTAGCTAAAGGAAATATTAATACTTTCTTTAGTTTATTAGACCAAAGAATTAACGATGTTGTTGAATGCTTATTACATCGTGCTGAAGTATTAAAAAAATTAAAAGTTAAAGATTTACCTTTTGTTGCTGGTCAAAAACTAATGGTTGGCAGTGAAAACCTAGGACCAAACGATACGATTGAAAAAATTATGGAACAAGGTTCATGAGGAATTGGTTACATTGGTTTAGCAGAAAGTTTAATTGCTTTAACAGGTAAACATCACGGGGAAGATGAAAAAGCTCGTGAATTAGGATTAAAAATTGTCACACACATTCGTAATCGTTGTGATGAATTAAAAGAAAAATACAAAATGAACTTTGCTTGTTATGCAACTCCAGCCGAAGGTTTAAGCGGTAAATTTGTTGTTATTGATCGTAAGAAATTTGGTGTAATTCCAGGAGTTACCGATAAAGATTATTATACAAACAGCTATCATGTTCCTGTATATTATCCAATTGGTTTTGCTGAAAAAATGAAAATTGAAGCACCATACCACAAATTAAGCAATGGCGGACATATTTCATATATTGAATTTGATTCATACCCAACAGCAGAAAATATTGAGAAAATTCTACAATGATGTTATAAAAACACTAACATCAATTACATCGGAATTAACTTTCATATCCGTTATTGTTTAGATTGTGCTGAAAAAGCACGAAAAGAAGTTTCTGAAGCAAGACAAGCAGAAATTAATGCCACCAAGAACTAATTAAATGAATTTGTATTATGGAAAAACATTTAATTCGATTAGCTGGAATTGCTGAAAATAGTTTAGTTAATGGTCCAGGGCTAAGAAAGGTTTTCTTTTCACAAGGTTGTCGCCACCATTGCAAAAACTGTTTTAATCCAACAACATGAACCTTTGATGCTGGGAAAATGGTTGATATGGATCAATTAATCAGTCAAGTTAAAAATGAAACATTTTTAGATGGAGTAACATTTTCAGGTGGTGATCCATTTCAACAACCAGAAGCGTTTGCTTATTTAGGTAAAGAAATTCATAAGTTAGGAATTAACATTTGAATTTATACAGGATATAGTTGAGAACAATTAATGATTTTAGCCAAAAAATTTCCTAGCATTCAAACAATGATTGAAAATTGTGATGCTATTGTTGATGGACGATATATGGAAGAATATATGGATGACTATTTAAAATATCGTGGCAGTGCTAACCAAAGAATTATTAATGTTCCTGAAAGTTTAAAACAAAATAAATTAGTGTTACATCATTTTGATGATGTAAAAAGACCAACAGATAGTGATAAAAAACAAAATAGTTTCCCGATTTAGGAAACTATTTTTTTAATTCTATTTCAAAGGGCTAATTAAATTTCAAATAATGGTTTATTAACTTCAACATTATTAGCATCAGCTAAAAATTTAATTTTAGCTTCTTTATGAGTTTCATCAGTGATAACTAAAATAACATCACTTTGAACTTTTTTAGATTTAAGTAAATCTAAATCAACTGTAGCAAGTAATTGTCCTTGTTTAATTTTAGTTCCTTGCTTGCATGGTGAATCAAAACCAGCACCATTTAAATTAACAGTGTCAATACCAATGTGAATTAGAACTTCAACTCCATTATTAGTTTTAATTCCATAAGCATGTTTAGTTGGGAAAACTGTAACTAATTCGCCATCAATTGGTGAATAAATATCAATTTTTCCTTTAAACTTGTCAACATTAACAGCACAACCTACACCCAATAAATTAAAAGCAATATCACTTAATTTATCTAGTTGTACAATTTTTCCATTACAAGGAGCATTTAATACAATTGCTTCTTTTTTCTTTTTAAAAAATAACATATTAAACCTTAAAGTAGAAGTAATTTTATATTTATATTTTTAAATTATAAAACATAAAAATAAACAAAAACCTACTTAAGTTTTAAGTAGGTTAATGTTCTTAATTAAATTAATTAAAAATTAAATTTTAGCGTTTTTATTATTTTCAATTTCGCAGTTAAGACGATCAGCGTCAGTGCCGACAATGATTTGAAGATCGTTATCTGAGATTTTAATTACACCCATTGCTCCAGCTTTTTTAAGTGCAGCTTGGTCTACTTTATTCATTTCTTTAACTGAATAACGTAATCTTGTTGTACAGTTATTAAATGTAGTGATATTTTCATATCCGCCAAGTGCTTTTACAATTGCATAAGCTTTTGGACTTAAAATGCCATTTCCTTTATCAAGTGTTGCACTAGCTAATTCTTTAGCAGCAGATGGATCTTCTAATAAGTTTTGGCCTCGGCCCGGAGTTTGTAAATTAAAGTATTTAATTAAACCATATCCAGTGAAGAAATAAGTAGTTGCACATACTAGACCAATTGGAATAATTCATCCAGGGTTAGCAAATATTTTCATTGTTTCTGTACTGAATCGAATTGGCGAATTATTAATAATTTCCATTGATTTTGGAATTGATAATAGATAATCCATAAAACCAGCACTAAAACCAAATCCTAATTGAATTCCAAATGCACCTGAAATAAACCCAAAGATTCCTGTTAAAATTGCATGGCAAACATACAATAATGGGCTAATAAACATAAATGCAAATTCAATTGGTTCAGTAATTCCTGTTAAGAACGAAACAATAGCAGCAGATCCAAAAATGGCAAACACACGGCGACGTTGTTCTTTATTTTCAGCAGTGAATCAGAATAAGAAAGCAATTGCTGGTAAACCAAACATCATTACTGGGAAGAAACCTGATTGGAAAATTCCACCTGGATTTTCAGCAGCCTTTCCACTAATAAAGATATTAATATCTCCATAAACAGGGTTACCATTTGCATCTACTCAATCACCTAATTGGAACCAGAATAAGTTATTAGGAATGTGGTGTAAACCAAATGGAAGTAATAAACGATTGATAATTCCGTATGCTCCCATTACAGCACTTCTACCTCAACGGTTATTTCCGGCTGTACTGTATAAGAAAACTGAAATTTCGTAGAATAAATATCCAATTCAAGGGAAAATTACAGCATATAAAATTGTTCATACACCAGTAATTAGAATTACGATTGAAGGAATTAATCGGCGTCCAGAGAAGAAGCCTAAAATTTTTGGTACTTCAACATTTGTAAATCGGTTATAAATGAATGCTGAAACCGAACCAACAATAATACCGTTTAGTACGTTGTTGCTTAATGCAGCATTATATTTACTACCAAAAACACCAACAAACCCAGATGCTATACCAGCAAAATCAGGGTCACCAGCTCTTCGCCCCATTTCATCGAATTGCGCACCAGGAAGGACAATCTTACCATAAATAGTGTCGACGAATCCACCCTGTCTCATGAAGAACATAAGTAATAACATACTTATTCCAGCAGCAAAAGCAGCTTCACCACGACTATCCTTAGCAAAACCAAAACCAATTGCGAGCGCAAATAGGATTGGTAGGTTATCAAAAACAATTCCACCACTCTTCATTACAATCATGCTTACAAAATTCATGAATGTAACTTCAGAATCAGTAATTCCTAATTTGTGTATTTGTTCTACTACATCAGCTTTTGATAAATCAAAACTTGGTAGTTGTGCTCCTACACGAAGTAAAATGGCAGCAATTGGTAAAACAGCGATTGGGAATAATAAAACCTTACCAATCTTACCAAGCCGCGACATTAAATTACTAAAGAATGAAGGACCTTTAACTTTATTTGAATGTTGCAATCTCATTCTTAAGTCCTTTCTTTGGTTCGGCTTTTTTATTTTTATATCCAACAATAACAGTCGTCATGACAGCTGTTGCTAAGGAAATAAAGAAAAACAGACCACAAGCAGAAATTAGTATCTTACCATCTCTTTTTTGCAAGAAAGGAACATAATTTGTAATTGAAGCTAAAATCACAATAACGAAAAGTAAAACTGCAAAAATCGTTCAAGTAACGATCATTGTGAACTTACCAGTCGTCATAATTTGAGCGTTATTTTTCATATTTTAATAGTTTAAACTAGTGATTTTTTCACTATTAACATTTTACTAAAATAAATATTATTACTTATAACCATTAAAACAATAATGAAAATTACTCCTGAAATTTGCATTGATTCTTATGAATCATCATTAAATGTTAATCAAACAGTTGCTAAACGCGTTGAATTATGTTCAAGTCTTGATGTAGGAGGATTGACCTCGTCAGTAGGACTTGTTAAATTAATTAAAAAAAACACAGATTTAATTATTTTTTCTTTAATTCGTCCACGTTCTGGTAATTTTATTTACAATAAGGAAGAAAAAGCAACAATTTTATCAGAAATTAAAACTTTAATTTCTGCAGGTGTGGATGGATTAGTTGTTGGTGCATTAACACCTCAATTTACAATTGATATTGAATTCATGAAAGAAATCAAAAATGTTGCAAAAAACATACCTTTGGTTTTTCATCGTGCTTTTGATCAATTAATTGATCCATATGAAGGAGTTAGACAATTAATTAAATTAGGTTTTATTAGAATTTTAACTTCTGGACAAAAAGCAAATGCTTTTGAAGGCAAAGAACTATTAAAAGATTTAATTAGTAAATTTGGTGAACAGATTACAATTATGCCTGGAGGTGGAGTAAGGGTTGAAAATGTTCTTGAATTAATTGAATATACTAAATGTAAAGAAATTCATTTTAGTGCTAAAACAAGTTATTTAAATGCACCAAAAATTAGCGGCAAAGTTAACTTTAATACTTATTCAACTCCTGAAAATAAAATTAGCATTAGCCAAATTAAAGACATTAATGCCATGATTAAACAAATAAAAAAAGCTAGACAATTCTAGCTATTTTTTAATTTACTGGCTGCTTCAGTATCGATAATTACTGTAACATCGTGGTGTTTTTGTAAGAAGCTTGCAGGACAATTACTTGTAACTGGACCTTCAATCATATTATGAATAGCATCAGCTTTTTTAATTCCGTTGGCTAATAAAATAATTTTTTTAGCTTTCATAATTGATCCAACACCCATGGAAATGGCGGTTTTTGGGATATCATTTTCATTATCAAAATAAATTTTGTTAGCATCAATTGTGCTTTGAGTTAATTTAATTTCACGAGTTGACTCGTCAATTTTACTACCTGGTTCATTAAAAGCAATGTGTCCGTTAGTTCCTAAACCAAGAATCATGAAATCAATTCCACCCTTAGAAGCAATTAATTTTTCATAATCACTAGCATTTTTAGCTATATCACCAATTCCATTTGGAAGATGAACATTATTCTTGTTGATATTAATGTGATTAAATAAGTTCTTGTACATGAAGTAGTGGTAACTACATGGATTAGATTGTCCCAAACCAACATATTCATCCAAGTTAAATGAAGTTACTTTGCTAAAATCTAACTCTTTATGTTGATACATTTTTGTTAATGCTTGATACATCCCAATTGGTGTAGATCCTGTAGCAAAACAAATAGTTAAATTTGGTTTTTTTAGAATTTCTTCCTTAATAATTTTTGCTCCAGCAATAGACATTTCTTGATAATCTTTAACTTTAATAATTTTCATGATTAATTTTCTCCTACTTTTTTTCCATTAACATATACTTCCAATAATTCTAGATTATCAGGATCGATTACCAATAAATCTGCATAGTAATTTGGTCGAATTTGGGCCATATTAACTAAATTGCAGTTTCGTGAGGCATTATATGAAGTTAATTTAACAATATCACACCAGTTAAAGCTAAATTTACTTCTTAAAATTTTTAATGAGTCATATAAACAAATTCCACTACCAGCAATTGTTTGTGTTCCTTTAATAAAAATACTTAAACCATGCTTTTCAACTTGCATTCCGCCCGAAACGTTATCTCCATCAGGAGCTGCAGCTGGACGAATTGCATCACTTACACACATAATATGATCAATATTTTTATTTTTAAAGGTGAATAATAGTGACTCATAACATACGTGGTGTAGATCAATAATAATTTCTACATATGTATTTTCACGCATTAATGCAGCTTGAAGTAATCCTGGCACACGACTGTCAACTCCACTCATGGCATTTCATAAGTGGCAAGTAGTATTTGCCCCAGCATTATATGCATCCATTGCACGTTTGTAGTTACATGCAGTATGGCCTAACATCCCAATTACGTTATTACTCACTAGATAACTAATTAGATCATCAGTCATCATACTAGGATCAATTGTTACTTTGCGTAATTGTCCTTTTGCTGCAGTTAATACTTGATCGATTTTTTCTTTAGTTGCTTCACATAAACATTCAAGTTTATGGGCACCACGCCGTTTAGGGCCAAAGAAAGGACCTTCTAAGTGGATTCCAATGTTTTTAGCGCCACTGAATGATGCGGTTGCGACATTAGTAAGTGAAGCAAGAATATGATCTCATTCACTAGTCATAACTGTTGGCATGAAAGCAGTCGTTCCTTTTTCAGCTAATTTTTTAGAAATCATTTCCACTGCAGTTTTTCCATCCATACAATCATTATTAGCAAAACCATGAATATGAACGTCGATTAATCCTGGAATGACTAATTTATTACCTTTTCCTGGAAGACGTTCAACTTTTACAATTTTGTCATTTTCAATATAAACGTTGGCATTTTCAATAAATTCATCATAATTTGCCACTTGAACATTCTTAATTATCATAATTTGATACTTATATTAAGTATAGCTGTATAGTTTAATTTGTTATCAACTAAATATATTTTGAATAAGGTAATGATTTAATGTATTCTTCAATATATTCTCAGTCAGGTTGATTATTAATATTGACTGGCAAAGGAATTAATATTTTTTCAATATCAATAGGATTAGCCGAGCGTCCATAGCTAAAACGATATTGATTAGTATTTATTAAGGTAATAAAAAACATTGCCAAATATTTATTGAATTCTTTGAATTTAGGTGATAAGATACGACTTCTATCCATAACTCAACATTTATCCATTTGATAAGTAGATAGCATTCCAGCAGCCTCTCCTCCACAACATATACAGTTACCATTACAGTTGAAAGCAAAATAATATCCATCTACTGAATTATTTCTTGATGTAGCAGTAATTACTGGATAAATGTTTTGTTCATCCTTATTAGCAAAATAATCTTCATTAAAAACAATTCGTTTTCCACGAGTAATATTAAAGAATTGTTTGATTGGGAATTTTATCCAATAAGAAGAATCAAGATTGAGGAATTTGAGCAAAGTTGTTTTTAAAACAACTTGCGTACTCTCTCTCTCTCTCTCTCGAAGTGCTTTGACGTAATCTTCCATATATTGTCAATCAATTTCACCAGAAAAAGTTACTGGAAGTTTAATAATAGTTTCTTCTATATTTTTCTTATTATAAGCACGATTATATGAATAACGACTTTTTTCCAGTTTAAGTAATGTTACTAAAAATAAACCGATATTTTCATTAAGTTTCTTATGATAAATTTTTGTAATGTTATTACCAGAAACAAAATCATCTGGCTGATAGAAAACTATTGCTCCTTCTCCACCAATTGTTAAACAATTTCCCTTATTTAGTTCAAAATCATTGCTGTTAATTAAAAAGTTTACACCATTATTAAATTCACTTCTTGTTACATAAGGAGTTTTCCCAATACCTGCATCTTTAGCGTTTTCAGAATTAACGTTTTTTGATTTTAAAACTTTAAAAACATTTTCAAGTTTAAATTTTGATCATTTAATTTGCTCAAATGGTTGAAGTTGTTTTACTTCATAACATTCAGCAAGTTCAGTACTCTCTCTCTCTCTCTCTCTGAGTGCTTTGATATAGTCTTCCATGAATTGCCAATCAGGACCACCTGAGTTATCAGAAGGAAGCATGATAATTTCATCTAAAACCGAACTTTCTAAACTCGATTGTCAGCCACCTTTGACTTTTAACATATGATTTAAAACTGTACATAAAAACGATTGGGTATATTCGTTTAGTTTTTCAGAAACAAACATATGAACATGGTCTGTGCTGCTTCATTGTTTGCTTTGATAAAAAAATTTTCCACCTTTTGCACCATATGATAAAACATTACTAGGATTAATATAAATTTTATCTGTTATATTTTTGTATTGAATTACACCGTTATTTATGGCACTATTTCCAACAACGATATCATTGCCATCTTCTAAGTCACCGATTATTGAAGATACTGATTTAATTTTTTTGCGTTGTAAAATATCACCAACTTTAAACTTTTTTCATTTAGAAAAATCAAACAAATTATTCATCAACATGACCTTCCTTAACTTTAAAAGCAATAAAATCACGAATAGTTTGAACAAAGTCAGCCTCAGTTAATTTTGAATAATCAGTTTCCATATGTGCTTCAGCTAATCATTCATCATTACTGTCGACACATTTAACAATACTTAAACCTGGCTCAACTATGTTATTAAAATAGTTTTTTAATCATTTGGCTTTAGTTACTTCTCAATTAATTTTTTCAATTCTCCCTTTATTTTTCTTTTTAACAAATCCATCTTCTTTATAGTAGCCAAAGAACGTTGGTATAGTTGAATCGTGTTGTTTACCTAATTCAAACAGCATAATACAAGCATTAACACTTGCTCCTGGATAAAACACTTCGCTTGGTAATGTGAAAACAGCTTTTAATGTATGATTATTCAACATTTCTTTTTTACATTTAAAAATATTCTTATCATTTCCAATGGCACACTGAAGTGGAAGAATGGTAGCAAGTCATCCATTATTTACAGTATCAGCAATATATTTAACAAAATAAAAACCTTTTGTTGCATCAACTTCTTTATTTTTTACCTTTGGGCAATCATCTGGCATTTTTTGTCCATTGAATGGTGGATTCATTAAAACAACATTAATCTTTTTTTCTTGAATTCATTTTTTACGATTAAAACACGAATCACAGATGATATTAGTTCTACCATCTTGGTGAATTAGCATATTTGTTGTTGCTAAACCAAAAGCTTTTTCTTCTTTTTCAATACCAAACAATTGTTCACGCTTAATTTTCTTTTTTAATTCTTCATTGTTTTTAGCTTTTTTAATCATTTTGCTCATTGCTTGAACTAAGAAAGCACCACTTCCACATGTCGGATCTAGAACACGTGAACTAGCATCAACACGAACTATATCACACATAAAGTCAGTAATGTGTGTTGGTGTAAATGCTTGATTCTTATCAGCTTTACCAACATATTTATTAAATGTTGTAAAAAATAAATTCAATAAATCTTCACCAGTCGAAGATTCAGGATCAATATAAGGAACTAGCCGATCTTTAATTAAATCTAATAAATCACATAGTTGATCAGTTTTTAATTCACGCACTTCTTGATCTTTAATTACTTTAATTAATTGATCAATCTTTAGTCTTGATTGAGAAGTATCATCTTGTTCATCCTTAATCTTGTCTTCAAGAACGGTTTCTATTTTTTGTAAGATGTCTCTTGTTTTTTCCAATCTACTATAGAAAATATCTTTGCCACGATTATGATTTAAAACAATTAATAAACTACCAACTAATTGGCTTCTTATTCTTTCTTTAACACCAAAACCATGCAACATATTATTAAGATCATTAGTTGCTTCGATTACTGCGTTTTTATCGTTTGTTCTTGATGAGAATAACTTAACATAATAATCCATTGAATTTATTGTTGATTCGTTAGGTAATTCTTCATCGTTTTTTCAAACAATAATATTTTTGCTTTTTAAATCGTATAAAATCTCAACAATATCGTTATTTTGACGAAATTGTCTTTCTAAATTTTTATATGAATGAATTTGCTCAATATTTTCTTCTGTAAATTTCTTTCTATTTTCTTCTTTTACTTCAATTAAAAGACTAACATTATCTTTTTCAAAGCGAAGATCTAAAAATTTACGACCTTCAATATTTTTCTTTAACACTTGAGGATAACTAAACTCATCTTCTTCAATGTTTCTTCGAAGATATTTAGAGCCAACTTTATTAACTATGTCATTTCTTGAATTCATTAAATACCTATTTTTCATAATCTCTCCTATTTAAATAGGAAAAGATTTGAAATCTTTCTCTAAAAATTTTATATTTTTAATGGAATTATAGTGGAAAAAGAATGGACCGATGTGCAATTTATACTTTTTATTGGTTGGTTAGTAATATTTACATTACTAAAAACTAAAACAAGTTGCCTTTAGTAAGGAGTAAAATGCTAAAAAGCAGAAAAAATTTAATTTTTACTACTTATTATGCTAAATTAAACACTCAAACATTAAAAGGAGGAAATTAAACTATGGAAAACAGATTAAATCACATAGCTTATAAAGTTACCTACCTAAAACCTGAAGACAAGGTTTGCCCAGTTTGTGGTTCAATGCACATTCAAAATGTGTCTCGAATTACAGGCTACTTATCTTTAGACGAAAGATTTGGTGGCGGAAAGGTAGCTGAACGAGCTGACCGTGTTTGCCACAACAACGACGAACACACAAAAGTCTACGCTTAGGCTGTGTAATTACTAATCTTTTTAATGTAAAAAGACGAACTCTAGATTCGTCTTTTTTTCTTTATTGTTTAATAATTTAATTAAATTTTACGTTCTTTAAATGGTTCAGGTGTTTTTAATAGTGCTAATTTATGCAAACTAGCGTTATGTCATTTTTTAATTTTATTTAAACTATTACGACTAACTTTTTCGCCATCAAGGAAGTTGTCAATTTCTTCATAAGTTATGTCTAATTCTTTTTCATCGGTTTGATTTTCATATAACGAAGCACTTGGAGCACGGTTAATAATACTGCAAGGAACATTTAATGTGTGGGCTAATTGATATACTTCACGTTTATTTAAATGAGCAATTGGAGCTAAATCGCATGCACCATCACCAAATTTGGTGTAGTAACCTAAGTATAATTCATCTAAGTTACTAGTTCCAATTACTAAAGCGTTATGCTGTTGTGCTAACGCATAAAGTGAAAGCATTCGCATACGAGGTTTAATGTTGGCGATTGCTAGTTTGTTTTCAATCTTTAATTTTTTAGTAATTGATTTCACTTCTTTTTTAAAATTAACGTTTTTAATTTTGATTTTGTAAGTTGTTTCAAGATCTTTAATGCATTTTTTATCTAACGAAGAATTTTTAATATTAAAAAAACGAGCAATAACTTTTATATCTTTATTCATTAAACATAGTGCTAAAACAACAGCACTATCAATCCCACCACTAATGCCAAGTACAACACCGTCTTTTTTAGCAGCAATTAAATAATCTCTGATTCAACAATTTAAGTATTTTGCATATTCATGCATTGATTTAAATTTTTTCATAATTTTATTCAATGGTTAATTCATTACCATAGATTAATAACGTATCACCAACCTTGCCTCCTAGTTTTTTTACTTTTTCCTCAACACCAATATTTTTTAATTTCATATTGTGTCGCATAATATTATCATTGGTGTCTAAAGGGATACGGTTTGATCAATATTCAAGATAAGGGCAAGTTGCTCGGTAAATATGATCATCAACTTGTTCAATAACTAAATCAGCTGCATAATCAACTTCTTTTCTTAATTCAATAACTTTAGCTGGTTTCTTAGTTTCTTTTAAACTTTGTAAACGTTGTTGCTCTTTTTTGTACAGGTTAAAAACCTCTTCTAACAAAAGATCTAGATTGGTTTGATTAATAGCACTAACAGTTAAAATATTATTGTCTTTTAAGTGTTTTTTTAGCTTTGATAGCTGTTTTTCACTTCCTGGTGCATCTATTTTATTAGCAACAACAATTATTGGTTTATGCAGTAATTCTTCTTTATAAACTTTTAGTTCATTACGAATTGTTTCATATGCTTCGATTATATCTTCATGATCAACTGGATTTAAAGAAATTAAGTGAATTAAAACATTACAACGTTCAATGTGCTTTAAAAATTCATGTCCTAATCCTTTACCGATACTAGCTCCTTCAATTAATCCAGGAATGTCAGCAAAAACTAATTTTTCATTATTAAAAGTACATACGCCCAATACAGGCTGAAGTGTAGTGAATTGATAGTTTGCTACTTTTGGTTTAGCTGAAGTTAATGCACATGTTAATGTTGATTTGCCAGCATTAGGAAGGCCAACAAAACCAACATCAGCCATGTATTTAATGACTAATTTAACATCTAATACTTTAGTAATTTCTCCATTTTCATGAAGATTAGGAATTTTATTTTGTGGATTCTTAAAATGAGCATTACCATGACCACCTAATCCGCCTTTGCAAATAACATATTGCTCATTGTCGTGTAGAATTTCACAAATTTTTTCACCAGTTGATGCATGGAATGCCACAGTCCCTAATGGAACTTTAACTAAATAATCGTTACCATTTTTACCAAATTGTAATTTGGTACGACCGTTTTCTCCATCTTGTGCTTGAATAATTTTACGGTTTCTTAATGGCATTAAAGTGTTAGTGTTAATATCACCAACCAAAATAACATCTCCTCCTTTACCACCATCACCACCATAAGGCCCACCATATGGATTATGGGCTTCACGTCTTCAAGCTACAATACCATTTCCACCGTTTCCGGCCTTTAATTGAACTGTACACTCATCAATTACATGCATATTATTCAGTTACCTCAATTAAAATTCCACTAATGTTATCATTAGATCTATTTTTCAAAGCTTCTTCACATAAAATATCAGTAATTGAACGTCCATTTTCGTTAAAAGCTTTAATACTATTAATATGTTCGATATCAATATAGTTATATAAACCATCTGAAGCTAATAAAACCAAATCACCTTTATTTAACTTCAAACGATAAGTATCAAAAGTCATGTGTTTTTTAGTATTTGAATCAATATATCTTGTTAGAGCTAAAAGCATGTTTTTATTGCGGATAAAAACTGATTCTGGAGCCTTTGTATCTTCCAAATAGTTATAAAGGTTATGATCACGGGTTACTTGATTTCAACTATGATATAGTGAATTAAAATGGTATGTTCTTGAATCACCAATAGTAAAAACAAACATTGTTTTATTAGTAATTAATGTCATTACTATAGTTGTTCCAACATTTAACTTTTCATCTTGACATTTTTTATGAAGCAAGTTATAAACTTGATTTAAATGTTTTTTAAATCAATGTTTAGGAGAAAAAACATGAAATGAACTTGTAAATTGTTTTTCAAAATAATGAGTTACAAAATGACTAGCAATTTCGCTATGAGTTTCTGAACTAATACCATCACAAACAATAGCTAAACATTGATTGGTTTTGTTAGAACCAATTCAAGCACTATCTTCATTAATAGGTTTAATACCCTTAACTGAAGAAATCGAATAGGAAAAATTATTATGCTTGTTTTTCATATTTAGCCTTTAGTTGCCCGCACGCCGCATCAATTTTTGTTCCACGTTCAAGACGTAATGTTGTAATTATATTAAATTGATTAAGTCGATTTTTAAAGTATTCAATTCGTTTTGAACATTTAAAATCAGCATGACTAGTTGGATTATAAGCAATTAAATTAACAAAACATAAACGATTTTTAGTTAAGGAAATTAATTGATCAAGACATTCATCAGTATCGTTAATTCCTTCTAACATAATGTACTCAAAACTAATTCTTCCGTTAGTTAATTTAATATATTCATCAACAGCGTTGAATAATTTTTTTAGTGGATAAGCCTTGTTAATTGGCATTAATTGACTTCGTAATTCATCGTTTGGTGCATGCAAAGAAATCGCTAGGCCCGCTTGTGGTTGATCAATAGCAAATTGAATAATTTTTTCAGGTAAGCCACAAGTTGAAACGGTTATTTTTCTTTTACCTAAACCAATGCCGCGTGGGTCATTAAAGATATTTAAAGCTTTTAATAAATTGTCATAATTATCAAATGGTTCACCAATTCCCATTACGACAATATTACCAATAGTTTCGTTTTTATTTTTATGTAGATATTGATTGGCAATGACATATTGAGTAACAATTTCACCAGCAGTTAATTTTCGTTTGAGTTTTAACTGACCACTAGCACAAAATTTACAACCCATAGCACAACCAATTTCAGTAGAAATACAAACAGAGTAACCTCAATTGAATTTCATTAAAACAGTTTCAATTAAATTATTGTCACTTAAACGAAATAAAAACTTAGTTGTTTCATCAACGGGATCAATTTGAATTCTTTCGACTTTAAATTGATCAATAATTAAATGTTCATTTAAAAGCGGAATAGTTGTTTTAGCAATGTTTGACATTTGTGCAAAGTCATTAATGTCTTTTTTATACAGTCATTCAAAAATTTGTGTAGCATTAAATTTTTTAGCATTAATACTTACACAAAATTCTTCAAGTTCTTTTAAAGTGAAGTTATAAACATTTTGTTTCATTTACTTAGATTTGTTTTTTCTAATGGCATCAATGATGATGTTATATAAAGTATCGGTAGTTTCCTTTTGACATCCTGTTTTATTAATGATCATATGTTGATAAGCTGTAGCTTGTTGAATTTCTCATTCGGCTTGTTTGATTCGTTGAGTAATAACATCAATACTTTCAGTTGAACGTTCTAGCAGTCGTTCTTTTAAAACATCAATATTTTCCGGAGCAATAAAAATGGAAACAAAATTGGAATCTTTATTTTCCTTAAACATTTTAATGATATTTAAACCACCTTGTGGTTCAAGTTCAAGAAGAATGTTTTTTCCTTCTTTTCTTACTTGATCAACAAAAGATTTGGGAGTACCATAATAGTTGTTAGCATATGTTGCATACTCTAACAACCCATTATTTTTAATCATTTTTTCAAATTCTTCTTTAGTTTTAAAAAAATAATCGACACCTTCAATTTCATTAGGACGTTTGTTTCTTGTTGTGCAAGAAACACTAAAGACTAACTTTAATTCTGGTAAATTAATTAATGGTTGTCAAATAGTTTTTTTGCCAACTCCACTTGGACCAGTTAATAAAAATAAGATTCCTTTTTTTTGTTTGTTCATAATATTTATCCAATTTTAACATCTTCACTAGGATAAAGAATATCTTTTGATTTTGACATTTTTTTAAATCAAACTAATAAGGCTGTTGAAACTCCTAATTGTCCAATAAACATATTGATGATTAAAACAATTTTAGCAGTTGTTCCAGCATCATTAGTAATTCCTGTAGTTAACCCAACTGTACCAAATGCTGAAGTTACTTCATATAAAACCATGGTGAAATTAAAGTTCGGATCGTTAGAAATTAATACACCTTTATTATTTGTTGTTGAATAGAAAATAATAACAGAACTAATTAGAACTAGTAAAAAAGCAACAAAAGTAATAATAAATGAATTTCTGACGGTTCGTGAAGGAATTGTTTTTTTAAATAATGAAACATTTCTATAACCTCTAATTAAGTGTCAAATGGAAATGAACATAATGGCAAAAGTTGTCGTTCTAATTCCTCCTCCAGTTGATGAAGGGTTAGCACCAATAAACATCATAATAGAATAATTAATTTTGCTACCTTCAGTTAATAAATTTTGATCAAAACTGCTAAATCCAGCTGATCGAGTTGACACGGTGTTAAAGAAAATAGCAAAGATTTGATTAAATGTTTTTGCATTTCCTCACTCATGATGAATAGTTTCAACTCCAATTAATGATTTACTAGTGGCCGCTCCAAATTCAAAACCGTAAGAAATAGCTAGACCAATAAATAAAACAATAAAATATGATGATAAGCCTACTTTTGTAAATAATGAATATCTATATGAAAGCCCAAGATGTTTTATTCTTCTTGATTCATAGATATCAAAAATTAATGGATATCCAACACCACCAATAATGATTAAGATAACAATCATCATTTGAAAAACAATTCCTCAGTCGTTGCGAAACATAGCAATTGATGAGTATGTTTCAAAGATATCAAACCCAGCATTATTCATTGCACTAACAGAAGTAAACATTCCGGCCCAAAGTGCATCTAAATAATTGTGGTATGTATTAATCAGATGATTTTTATCATCATAAGTTAAACTTGGTGAACCTGTATTTGGCAATAGCATAGGAACATAAGCTTTAACAAAACACAATCAAAAACTCATTAATAGACCAAAAATTATTTCAGTTAAAACAATAAAAATTACGCAGAAACGGATTGATTTATATGAACTTGAATATTTGTTATTTCCACGTTCTGATTGCAATAAAATTAAATGATCAATTTTAATTTCATTACTCTTTTTAAATCAGTTTCAAATAATAAAAAATAAAGAAATAATTCCAATTCCACCCAAGCCAATTAAAACAAAAATAATAAATTGCCCAAAAAAGTTATAGAAAGCAGCAATATCAATTGCTGTTAATCCTGTATTAGTAAAAGCACTACATGATACAAAAAGCGCATCTCAAAAAGTATAAGGAGTTGTATTTTCAAGCGATCATGCTTTATGTGTTCAACCACTATAAAGTAAAACTGCTCCTAAAATAACAGTAAGGACATAAATACGTAAAAATACTTGAAGTAAATTTTTCCCAAGCAAAATAGTTTTAATGGTTTTGGTAATTCGTTTACGATCCCATTTTTTCTTGCTATTGGTAGACATATATTAATCTAAATATTATAATTATGAATTAATTAAACATCTATGAATAAAAATGATTATTTCATATTAGGTTATGGAAAATTTGGTCGAAGAGTAACCCAAACATTAATTGAAAAAAACAATAATGTTATTGTTTTAGACAATAATAAAGAAGTTATTGACAAAGCGCCCGATACAGTATCATGTGCAATGTGTATTGACACAACTGACATTAATGCTTTAAAAGAAACAGGAATTTTAAATGCAACATGTATTATTGTGGCAATTAGTGATGTTCAAGATTCAATTTTAACGTGTGCTAATTTAGTTGAACTTGGTGTCAAAGGTAATATTATTGCTCGAGCACAAAACACAATGCATAAACGTGTTTTAAAAACAATTGGCATTGAACATGTTGCTGTACCTGAAGAAGAAGTGGCACACCGTGTTGGTTTGCAAGCAATGTATCACTTTGATGAAAGTGTACATAGTTTAACAGCTGATTATGTTTGAGTTAGTTTGGTTGTTTCTAACAGAAACTGTACCAACCAACCATTAAAAGATTTAAACATTCGTGGGAAGATTAATGCCTCAATTTTATTCATTAAACATAACGGAGAAAATATTTTCCCAGTAAAATCAGATACAACACTTTCATTGGGTGACTTAGTTGTTATTATGGCTAGTGAAAAAACATTAGGACTAGCAATTGATTTCTTTACTGATTCAATGTTTCGTTCAGTTAACAAAGAACAAGAACACGAAAACACCCCTTTAGTTCCACAAACAAAAAGACGTTTACGTAAGATACAAATCAAATTAAAGAAAAAGACAAAAAATGGCTAAAAATCAAAAATTAGAAGTATCGATTTTAGCTTTTGATACTAGTAGTGAAAACATCTTTAATAAACAATTAGAAAAGATGCAAAAAAATGAAATTGAAATTGTCCATTATGATGTAATGGATGGAGTGTTTGTTCCAAACCGTGCTTATGGAATTGAATACTTAAGCACGCTTTATCTTTATGGATTTGACACTCATGTTCACTTTATGGTAACTAATCCATGAAAGTGAACAAAAGAATTTTTACACTATCCATTAAATGCTATTACTTTTCATCCTGAACCAATTAGTAAATTGCAAACAAGATTATTAATTAGAAAAATTCAAAAATCAGGAAAAAAAGCAGGATTAGCCTTTCGCCCACAAACTGATATTAATCAATACAAAAATATATTAAAAAAAGCCGATATAGTTACTATTATGGGTGTTAACCCGGGATTTGGTGGACAAAAATTTATGGAAGAAATAACTTTAAAAAATTTAAAGTTAATTAAAACCATTAAGGATGAATTAAATCCTAGTCTAATTATTCAACTAGATGGCGGAGTAAATTATGACGTTATTAAATTAACTCATAAATATGTTGATAATTTTATTTCTGGTTCGTTCTTAGTGAAACAACCAGAACCAATTAAAGTTAAAGAATTTATTGAACAAATATAAAAAATAGAACCATGCAATTGGCTCTATTTTTTTCTTTTATTTTTTTGATTTATGATTGTTTATTTTTAATACTATGAAATTTGTGGCAATAATAAAATTATGTTTTTGAATGAAATAAATGCAAAAACAAACAAAATGATAATAATGACAAAATATTAGTTAACTAAAAGTAAATAAAATAAATAATGATTAAACGGTGAACATATAACAACATAATTGCATGTGCAAGTAATAAGAAAACAAGAATTACAATATAGCATTATCATTTAATGTATTACTAGCAATAGAACTATCAAAATAATATTCATTTTGATAACTGTATGGTTTAAATGTTTAACAAAAATAAATATCACAAATAATCAACAAATAAATCGTTAATTTTATGCATTTTTTAGTTTTTAGCCTTAGTATTTAGGTAACTAAATGTATATTTTTTCCATTTTAAAAGCAACAAAAATGTAAGAAAAATACAAGATTTAGCAAAAATACTAAAAATAAATGTATCATTTACCTACAACTTTCTAATGAGATTGCTGATACACCAATAAGTGTTGTCAATGTATCAGGTAACTCAGAAAACGTTGCACAAAGCAAAATTAGGAGACAACAAAACATATATGTATCAAGAACTTAGAATAAAGTTACTATCGTATGATCCAAGTTTACTTGACAAATCAGTTAAGCGAATCATTGAGATTGCTAAAGACAGTAACTGCGAACTAAAAGGACCAATTCCATTACCGACAAAAACGGAAAAATTCACGATTTGTCGTAGTGTTCATGTTAATAAACCGTCAATGGAACAATTTGAACGTCGTACCCACAAACGTTTAATTATCCTTTCTAAAACCAACCCTAAAACAATTGAAAGCTTAAAACGCCTTTCAATTCCAAGTGGTGTAGAAATTCAAATTAAGTTATAAGAGTTAATGATAACGGATTATGAAATACATTATTGGTAGAAAAATTGGAATGGTGCAATTGTTTGATGTTAATGGTCATTTATTACCAGCAACAGTCGTACAATGTGAACCAAACTTAGTTTTAGAAGCTAAAGAAAAAAGAATTAAAGTGGGTTATGATAAAGTTGATGTTAAAAAATTAAATAAACCACAACAAGGTTTATTTAAAAAATTAAAGGCTCAACCACACCGTATTATTGCTGAATTTGATAATTTATCAAACACATACAAACAAGGTGATTTAATTAAAGTTGATGCTTTTACTAAAGGTGAATTAGTTGACATTCAAGGATACACTAAAGGTCGTGGATATACCGGAGCAATCGTTAGATGAAACTTCAAGTGTGGTCCTAAATCTCATGGCGCTGGATATCCACATCGTTACCAAGGTTCAATTGCCTTTGGTCGTGGTGGTAGTCAAGGCCAAAGAGTACCAAAAGGTAAAAAGATGGCTGGACGATATGGTCATGAATTAGTAACAACAGAAAACTTAACAGTTTTAGAATCACTTTTGAAGTGAAATGTTTTATTAATTCTTGGAGCTATTCCTGGTCCAAGCGATACTGTGATTATTATTAAATCTTCAGTTAAGAAACCAACTAAGAAAAATGAATTCACTATCATTTCAAAAGAAATTAAAGAACAAATCTTAGAAGAAAACGAAAAATTAGAAGATAAAGAAGCACTTCGTGAAGCTAACCTTGAAGCTGAAGCAAAAGCTGAAGCTGAAGCAAAAGCCGAAGAAGCAAAAAAATTAGCTGAAGAAAAACAAAAAGAAGCTGAAGCTAAAGCAATAGAAAAAGCTTCTGCAGCTGAACAAAAGAAAATTGAAGAAGCAAAGAAAGAAGAAACTAAATAGGAGAAATTACAATGTCAAACCAAGTGAAATTAGTTAATATTCAAGGTGAAATTGTTAAAGAATGCCCATTTAGTGCATCTTTAATTACTAAGAAAATTAGTAAACAAGCAATGTTTGACGCAGTTGTTGCTGAAAATAATGCAATGCGTCAAGGAACACACAGCACTTTAACTAAAGCTGAAGTTCGTGGTGGTGGAAGAAAACCATTTGCACAAAAACATACTGGAAACGCTCGTCAAGGTTCAATTCGTAACCCACAATGAGTTGGTGGAGGAATTGTTTTTGGTCCCAAACCAAACCGCAACTACAAAAATAAAGTGAATAAAAAAGTAATTCACTTAGCATTTAAATCAGCTTTAACACTTAAACTTAATGATGCAAATATTTATTTACTTGAAAGTGTAAAAATGGCTAAGCCAAATACAAAAATGGTAAGTAATTTCATGAAAAAATTAAGTTTAGCTAAAACAAAAACGTTATTTGTTTTGGCTAATGAACAAGAAAATCTATTAAAATCAATTCGTAATATTGATAAAGCTAATGTGAAACTATTTAACCAAGTTTCGACAAAAGATATCATGAATGCGAAATATGTTGTAATGCAACTTGATGCAATGGAAAATTTAGGAAAGGTATATAAATAATTATGGATATTACTCGTGTGATTATTCAACCATTATTTACTGAAAAATCAGAAGCGCTTAAGCATAACGAAAAGCAAGTAATTACTTTAATTGTTGATCCTAAAGCCAATAAACATGAAATTAAAGAAGCCTTTGCTATTTTATATGGTGTATATCCTGAAAAAATTAATACACAATTACGTAAACCAGCACGTGTCCGTACTGGAACTCTTAAACCGGGGTATACTAAATTAACTAAAGTAGCTTATATCACTTTACCTAAGGGTAAAAAAGTAGCACAAACTTCTGACGAACATGAAGAAGCAATTAAAGAGGCTGCGCCAGTTAAAAAGGAAGCAGTTGCTAAAGCTAAAGGGCAATTAAAAGAGGTTGCTCCTAAAAACGAAAGCAAAGAAACAAAAAAAGTCGAAAAACCAGAAACTAAATAGAGGTAATTATGGCTATTAAAACAATAAAAACAAGAGGTAGTGGTAAACATACAACGGTGTTGATTGATTACAAAAAAGAATTAACAACATCAACTCCATATAAACCATTACTGAAAAAAATTCAAAATAAATCTGGACGTAACAACCGGGGAATTATTACTACTCGTCATCACGGCGCCCAACACAAACGATTCTATCGTTTAATTGACTTCAAGAGAAACAAGGATAATATTCCTGCAACTGTAAAAACAATTGAATACGATCCAAACCGAACTGCTTTTATTTCATTAGTAGTTTATAAAGATGGTGAAAAACGTTATATTTTAGCACCACGTGATTTAAAAGTTGGAGATGTAATTATTAGTGGTGAAAACACTGATATTAAAGTTGGGAATAGCTTATGTGTAAAGAATATTCCTGAAGGAACTTTTATTCACAATATTGAATTAAGTCCAAATAAAGGTGGACAATTAATTCGAAGTGCCGGAAGTAGCGCTCAAGTATTAGGGAAAGATGAAACAGGCAAATTCATTATTGCTAAATTATCAAGTAATGAAGTTCGTAAAATTCCAAATGATGCTCGTGCGACAATTGGAAGTGTTTCAAACCCTGACCATAATCTAGTAACACTAGGAAAAGCAGGAAGAAGTCGTCATATGGGAATTCGTCCAACTGTTCGAGGTAGTGCGATGAACCCTAATGATCACCCACACGGTGGGGGAGAAGGTCGCCAACCAATTGGTTATGACGCGCCACGTACACCATGAGGAAAACGTCACATGGGTGTAAAAACTCGTTCAACTAAAAAAGCATCAAATGCTTTAATCATTCGTCGACGTAATGGAAAATAAAATGTGAAAGGATATTAATTATTAATGTCACGTAGTAGTAAAAAAGGTGCATATGTAGAACCATCATTAATGAAGAAAGTTCTAGCAATGAAAGATGCCCCAAAGAAAAAAACAATTAAAACATGATCACGTCGAAGTGCAATTTATCCTGAATTTGTTGGATTAAACTTCGAAGTATACAATGGTAAAAGTTTTGTTAATGTCTTTGTTACTGATGATATGGTAGGACACAAATTAGGAGAATTTGTACCGACTCGTATCTTCAAGCAACACAGTAGTAATAACAAGGCTGCTGACCAAGCTGCTGCAGCTAATACTAGTAAGTAGGAAAGGAATGAATTAATTTATGAAAACAACAGTAAGTCAAAAAGGAATTCATCTTTCAAGCCAAAAAGCTAATTTGGTTTGTGATTTAGTGCGTAATAAAAAAACAGTTGAAGCACTAAACATTCTTAACAACACACCAAAAAAAGCAGCGTACTACATTAAAAAACTTTTATTAAGTGCAATTGCTAATGCCACAAACAACCACGCAATGGTAGCTAATGATTTATATATTTATGCTATTACTGCAAACCAAGGTAAAACAATTAAACGAATGATTCCTCGTGCTAAGGGTTCAAGTAGCCCAATTCGTAAACGTTTCATTACTTTAACATTAACTTTAAGTGATGATCACAATGAAAAAGCGAAAGATCTATTAGCAATTAAAGAAAAAGTTGCTAAACGTAATCAATCTAAAAAAGCAACAACTGCTAAAAAAGAGGCAAAAAAAACTAACCAAACTAATGAACCAAAAATTAAATTTACTAAAAAAGGAGAAAGTAAATAATGGGACAAAAAGTCAATCCAAACGGATACCGTTATGGAATTAATAAAAATTGACAATCACGTTGAGTTTCACTTGATAACAAACAAACAGCAATGTGATTACTTCAAGATGATAAAATTCGTAAATACATCTTTAAAAACTATAAAGATGCACAAATTGATCATATTGAAATTGAACGAACACAAAACTCAATCGATTTATTTATTTACTGTGGACAAACAGGTTTAATTCTTGGTAAAGAAAACGAAAATTTAAAAAAATTAAGTTTTCAAATTGGCAAAATTGTTGGAAGAAAAATTAAAGTTAATATTAATGCCATTCGTCATAACAATGTAGCATGAAGCGCACGTGTTATTGCGAGAGAAATTGCTGATGCAATTGAAAACCGTGTCAGCTTCCGTTTAGCACAAAAAATGGCCATTAGCAAAGTTATGCGTTCAAAAGCTTTAGGAATTAAGACTAATGTTTCAGGACGACTTGGTGGAGTAGAAATGGCTCGAGAAGAAGGATATAGTGAAGGTGTAATTCCAATGAACACAATTCGAAGTGACCTTGACTATGCACTTGAAGAAGCACATACAACTTATGGTTTAATTGGTGTTAAAGTTTGAATTAACCGTGGTGAAATTTTTAAAAAAGGTTTAAACAACCAAATTATTCCACCTAAACCAACTTTTGAACAACGTGGAGGAAATTTTAAACGTAATAACAAACGTGGCAATTTCAACCGTCATAATGCTAATAGTCAAAAACCAAAGGAAGGGGCTAAATAATTATGATGCAACCTAAAAGAACAAAATATCGTAAACCACACCGTACAAAATATGATGGTAAAGCCAAAGGAAACAAATACGTTGCTTTTGGTGAATATGGTTTAATGGCTACAGAAGGAAACTGAGTAAGCGACAAACAACTTGAAGCACTTCGGGTTGTATTATCAAAAGCAATCGGAACTGTAGGAAAATTATGAATTCGTGTTTTCCCACAACTTAGTTTAACTAAGAAACCACTTGAAGTGCGTATGGGTAGTGGTAAAGGGAATCCAGAATTCTGAGTTGCAGTTGTTAAAGCAGGCACAGTTGTGTGTGAAATTGCTGGAATTCCTGAAGCACAAATGAAAGAAGCTTTACGAAAAGCAGGAAATAAATTAAACGTGAAAACAAAAATTGTTAAAAAAGGAGAAATAGCTCATGAATAAACAAATGCAAGAATTAAATAAAAAAACTAACGAAGAACTTGCAGCACTAATCATGCGATTACGTTCTCAATTGTTAGAATCACGTTTTAAACAAATAGCTGGTGAAATTGAAAAAACACACACCATGAAACAAATGCGTCAAATGATTGCAAGATGCATGTATATTTTACGCACTCGTAATCTAAAAATTAGTTTAGGAGTTCATGGAATATATTTGATTAACATTGCTGATAACAAAAGCATCAATGTTACTGAAGCTGTTGATAAGATCATCAATAAAGAAAGTGAAACAAAAGACAGTAAAGTTAAAAAAACTGAAACAAAAACTGCAGCTGAAAAAGCAACTGAACCAACAACTAAGGGGGAAAGTAAATAATGACTTCAACTAGTAAAAGTGTACAACGAACTTCACGTCGAAAAGTATTTAAAGGTGTTGTTGTAAGTACAAAAATGCAAAAAACGGTTATTGTTTCTGTACAACGTAAGTTTTTACACCCGTTATATAAGAAACAAGTTATCATGGATAAAAAATATCATGCTCGTGATGAAAAAGGTATTTGTCAAGTTGGTGATAAAGTAAAAATTGTTGAAACAAGACCATATGCTAAAACTGTATTTTATCGTGTGTTAGCAGTTACTGAAAAGGCAAAATAGGAGATTAAAGTTATGATTCAATTTATGTCAAGATTAAATGTAGCTGATAATACAGGAGCAAAAGAAGTTGGAGTTATTAAAATTTTAGGTAATAGTCGTCAACGTTATGCTTCAGTCGGTGATGTTGTTAAAGTTAGTGTTAAAAGTGCAACACCAAACGGAACAGTGAAAAAAGGGCAAATGTCGTTAGCAGTAATTGTTCGTGTTCATAAGCAAGTAAAACGAGCAAACGGAAACATTGTTATTTTTGATGATAATGCATGTGTGTTAATTAAAGAAGATAAAACACCAAAAGGAACAAGAATTTTTGGTCCGGTAGCACGTGAATTGCGTGATAAAGGTTTTATGCGAATTATTTCACTAGCGCAAGAAGTATTGTAGGGGGAAGATATGCAACGAATTAAAAAAGGTGATTTAGTCCGATTGATTAGTGGTGATGAAGCTACTAAAGAAGGATTAGTTCTAAAAGTTAATCTAAAGAAAAATACAGCAATTGTTGAAGGATTAAATATTGTGAAAAAACACAAAAAAGCTAATCCACAAAAGCAAGAAGAAAAAGGCGGTATTGTTTCTTTTGAAGCACCAATCCCATTATGCAAATTAGCTTTAGTTGTTCCTAAAGCACCACGTGGAGTAAGCAAGATTGCTTATAAATTAGATAAAAATAACAACAAAGTTCGATTTGTTAAAAAAACACAATCTGAAATTGCTGTAGGAAAGAAGAAATAATATATGGCAACTAAAGTAAGTATTTATCGAGAAAAAATTCGCAAAGCCTTAATGGCTGAATTTGGTTTAAAAAACGTTATGGAAGTTCCAGTACTAGAAAAAATTTGTATTAATGCTGGAATTGGTGATGCTAGTAGCGATGCTAAACTAATTGAAACTGCAGCCAAAGAAATCCAAGCAATTACTGGACAAAAACCAGTTTTAACACGTGCAAAAAAGGCAATTGCTACTTTTAAAGTGCGTGGAGGTCAACCAATCGGAGTAAAAGTAACACTTCGTGGTGAAAAAATGTGAAACTTTGTGGAAAATTTAGTAAATGTTGCTCTTCCACGAGTACGTGACTTTAAAGGTTTACCTTACAATTCATTTGATAATCAAGGTAATTACACATTAGGAATTAAAGAACAAATTATTTTTACTGAAATTAACTTTGATGAAGTAAAAAGAGTACGTGGGTTTAATGTTACTTTTGTAATGAGCACTAACAATAAAGATTATGCCCGAAGCTTACTAAAAGCGATTGGGTTACCAATTGTAAATAAATAGGAGAATTTATGGCAAAAAAATCATTAATAGCAAAACAAAAACGTGTTCCAAAATATAAAACTCGTGGTTACACTCGATGTGTTCGTTGTGGTCGTCCACACGCAGTTAATCGTAAATTTGGTTTATGCCGAATTTGCTTGCGTGAATTAGCATATGCTGGAGCGATTCCTGGATTAAAAAAATCATCATGATAAGAAAAGGATAAATAGAAAATGACAGATCCAATTGCAAACTTAGTCGTAAGACTAAAAAACGCCAATAAGGCAAAATTACCAAGTATTACTTTCAATGCTAGTAAATTAGTAACTAGTATTGTCGAAGTTTTAGCATCTGAAGGATATATCAGTAGCTATAAAGTAATTACTAAAAACAAACGCAAAACAATGATGATTGTTTTAAAATATAAAAATTTAGTACCAACAATTAACGGAATTCGCCAAATTTCTAAACCTGGATTACGAGTTTACCAAGAAGCTAAAAAATTACCACGTGTTTTACATGGACTAGGAATTGCCATTATTAGTACTAGCCAAGGTGTAATGACTGATTACCAAGCAAGAAAATTAAATCTTGGTGGTGAAGTCTTAGTTTATGTGTGATAAAGGAGAATAAATTATGTCGCGAAAAGGAAATAAATTATTAAATTTACCACAAGGAACAAGTGTTAGTATTGCTAATCATGTTGTTGCAGTTACTGGTCCTAAGGGTAGTTTAAAAGTAAAATATCCAGCTGGAATTAACGTTGAACTTGTTAATAACCACGTTAAAGTTAGTCGGACTAATAATGAAAAAATGAATCGTATTTTTCACGGAACAATTAATTCATTAATTCATAATGCCATTATTGGTGTTAGTGAAGGATATAGCGTTCGTTTACATATTGAAGGAGTTGGTTATAAAGCCAAAATAAGTGGTAATAAACTTGAACTAGCGATTGGCTTTAGCCATCCAGTTATTTTAGATATTCCACATGGTGTAGCTGTTGCTTGTAAAACTCCAGTTGACCTTGAAATTACTGGAATTGACAAAATTGTTGTTGGTGAATTTGCTGCGAATGTTCGAGCTATTCGCCGCCCTGAACCTTATAATGGAAAAGGAATTATGTATGTTGGTGAACACATTATACGTAAAGTTGGAAAAACTGCTGAAGGAGCGAAAAAATAATAGATTATGAAACATATTAATTTTGATCGTAAAAAACAACGAAGCTTACGTCATAAACGAATTACTAAAACTTTAACAAGATGTGAAGATCTTCGACCACGACTTGTTGTAACTAAAACTACACACCACATTTATGCCCAAATTATTGATGATACAACACACAAAGTATTAGCTGCAAGTAGTAGTTTAACACTTAAAATCAATAAAAAAAATATTGAAACTGCCAAAACAGTTGGTGCCGACATTGCTAAAAAAGCAGTAGCACTTAAGATTAAAAACATTGCTTTTGATCGTGGTGGAAATAAATATCATGGTCAAATTAAAGTATTAGCTGATGCTGTACGTGAAAACGGGTTAAACTTTTAGTTAAAGGAAAAAAACTATGGAAAATAAAGTAGAAAAAGTAGCAACACAAGAAGAACAAAACACAAATACAGAAGTTAAAGTTGAAAATGAAAAAACTCCTAATAAGGAACGAAACTTTAACAAAAATAAAAACAACAATACTAAACCTGGTTTTAAACGTCAACCACGCCGAAGTTCATTAGGTGATAATTTTGAAGAACGAGTAAAAATTAAACGAATTAGTAAAACAACTAAGGGTGGACGCCACATGCGTTTTAGTGCTTTAGTAATTGTTGGTGATAAAAATGGTCGAGTTGGATTTGGAATCGGCAAAGCTGATGAAACTCCAAATGCAATTAAAAAAGCTGTTAAAAACGCTCGTAAAGCTTTAATTAAGGTTAATATGAACCATAAAGGAACACTTTATCATGAAATTATTGGCCGTAAAGGAGCAAGCCGAGTTTTAATTAAACCAGCTCCTGAAGGTACAGGAATTATTGCCGGTGGGGTAATCCGGGATGTAATTGAATTGGCTGGATTTAAGGATGTATATACTAAAAACTTAGGTTCAAACACACCAATTAATATGGTAACAGCTGTTATTGAAGGTTTAAAGAAACAATTATTACCAGTTAACGTGAAAAAAGCACGTGATTTAATTAAATCAAAGACTGAAACAGTTGCTAACACTAACATAGAAAAACAAAATGAAAGTGAAAAGAAATAGTTAATATGAATTTACATAATTTAAAGTACACTAAAGGTGCGCGAGGCCACAAGAGACGAACTTATGGTCGAGGATTTAGTTCAGGATTAGGAAAAACATCCGGACGAGGAACAAAAGGACAACACGCTAGAAAAAGCGGTAATTTACGAATTGGTTTTGAAGGTGGTCAAACACCAATTTACCGTAAGATTCCAAAAGTTGGCTTTAATAACTACAACTTTAAAAAGAATATTTACGTTATTAATTTAGACCAAATCATTAGTAGTAATTTAACAGTAATTAACCGTGAAAATTTACTTAAACATGGTTTAATTGAAAAACAACCATGACCAATTAAACTAATTGGTAGTCATAAAAAAGATGCAAAGATTAATAGTGCATGAGAAATTAGTGTTGAATTAATCTCTAAACCATTATTATCTAAATTAACTGCCGCAAAGGCTAAAGTCGAATTACTAACTTCAGCCACTGAACCAACAACTAATAAAAAAGAAAAATCAACTACTAAAAAAGCAACAACAAAAACATCTAAGAAAACAATAAAAAAAGCCAAATAAGGCTTTTTTATTACATATATAAAATATATTTATAGCAATGATCAAAAAACCAGACACTTTTAATGTTAAAGCCAATTACAAATCAAAACGTGATGCATTAAAAGCCAATAAAGCTTGGTATTCACAAATGAAACAATTTTATAAAAGTGAATATCAAAACGAAATTAAAGATCCTAGTTCGAGTTATAGTCAACAAGGACACTTTTTTGATCAATATTTAGATAATTTAAAGCAACTAAAAAAGGACTTTAAATTAAATAAAATCAACATTAATAACACATATTTAAGTCCAAAGAAAGCTTTAAAAATTAAACAACAACAATTTACTAATAATAGAGATACATTCGCTAAAAAACTTGTGGAATTATTTACTAACAAGCAAGTTTTAGGTGGAGTATTATTTACTATTTTATTATTGTCATTATTCCACATCATTTCAATTATCACGATTCCTGGAATTACAGTACCAAGCAAATATGATAACTCAAGTGACTTCACTTCAATGCTGAACTTGCTTGCGGGTGGAGGATTAACACGAATGTCATTATTTGCTGTTGGTGTCGGCCCATACATTACTGCGCAAATTATTGTGCAGTTATTGTCAAGTGATTTAATTCCAGCCTTAAGTCGATTAAACAAACAAGGTGAACGTGGCAAGAGAAAATTAGAAGTAATTACACGAATTTTAAATTTACCATTATGTTTAATTCAATCATATGCAGTCATGGCTATGATTCTTAACTTGAACAGTAGTGGAAGTAGTGACACTTTCCAAATTTTTGGACATACTAGCTTAGGTGATTTATCAGCTGGAGAAATAATTAGTTTAATGGTTATTTTTACAGGCGGAAGTTATTTAACTATTTTCCTTGGTGACATGATTACCAAACGTGGTGTTGGTAATGGAATTAGTGTCATTATTTTAGCAGGAATTTTATCGAATTTATTTGGTAACTTTCAAGCTGTTCTTGGAGCAATTTCTTCAAAAGTTTCACCGACTCAAGCTGGATATGTTCTTTCAGTTGTATTGCTATTTATTATTTATCTAATTTTCTACTTTTTAGTTTTATTAGTTATTACTTTTGTTAATAGCTGTATTCGTAAAATTCCTGTGCAACAAACAGGCCAAGGGTTAACAAGTGAAACTAAAAATTTACCTTATTTACCAATTAAGTTAAATAGTGCCGGGGTAATTCCGGTTATTTTTGCAAGTAGTATTATTACTATCCCTAGTACTATTGCTCAATTTTTAAAAGAAGGTACCGGTAAATGATTTATTCAAAATTATTTAACTTTAAGTTCATGAAGCGGAATTAGCATTTATGCCATTTTAATTATTCTCTTCACTTTCTTTTATTCATACGTGCAAATTAATCCGCCACAATTAGCTGAAAACTTTGAAAAGAGCGGTAAGTTTATTCCGGGAGTAAAAACAGGTATTGACACCGAAAAACATGTTAGTAAAGTATTAGCACGAGTTAACTGAATGGGTTCAATTTTCCTAGCAGTTATTGCTTCACTTCCTTATATTGTTTCTAATATTACCAACATTCCTAGTGGAATTGCCATTGGAGGAACAGGAATTATTATTATTGTTAGTGCTAGCATTGAAATTTGAAACTCAATTAAAAGTGCAGCGACAACAACAGGATATGAAATTACTAGAAATAAAATTCAAGCAAATTATTACGAAGAAAGCGATACAATTAAAAATCCAAAAGTAGAGGAATTATGATAAAAAAACTACCAAATATTATTCTTTTAGGTTCACCAGGTTCAGGCAAAGGTTCACTTGCTAAACAACTTGTTGATCGTCTTGGCTATAAACATTTTTCAACTGGTGATTTATTCAGAGAAACAATGAATAAAGACACACCACTTAGCAAACAAATTAAAGAAACAATTGCCCGTGGCGATTTAATTAGTGACGATATAACTAATGCCATGATTAAAGATTATTTAGTTAATGCTGTTAAACAAAATCAACATTTTATTTTAGATGGCTATCCACGTAATTTAAAACAAGCTGAATTCACTGCTAGTATTGTTGATATCGATAAAGTTATTTATATTGATATCGCTGAAGAACTAGCAATTAAACGAATTAGTGGAAGAATTAGTTGCCCAAAATGTAAAGCTGTTTTTAATACTTACTTTACTAAACCAAAAGAACCAGGAATTTGTGACTGTTGTGGAACTGAATTAATCCATCGAAAAGACGATAACATTGAAAGTGCTAAACACCGTTTCGATGTTTACAAAGAACAAACACAACCATTAATTAATTATTATCGTAAAAAAAATAAACTAATTGGCGTTATTGCTACTGAAAATAATAACATTTACGATGATGTAATTAAGATCATTAAATAAAATGATTTATTTAAAAAGTGAAGAACAAATTGCTGGTATTAAAGATGCTTGTGCAATTTGGAAAAAAGTTCGAAGCGAGCTACTAAAATTCATTCGTGTGGGAATAACAACAAAAGCCATTGATTTAAAAGCAAGAGAGTTGATTATTTCATATGGTGCTATTCCCACTTTTTATCAACTCTATAATTTTCCCAACAACATTTGTATCTGTGCCAATCATGAATTGATTCATGGTGTAGCAAGCGACTACACTTTAAAAGAAAATGACCTAGTAACACTTGATATTGGTGTAACGTATAAAGGTTATATTTGTGATGCTGCATTTAGTTTAATTCTTCAGCCAAATACTGACCAGGAAAAAAAGCAAATTCTTAAAGCAACATATGCAGCTTTAATGCAGGCAATTGAAATCATTAAACCAGGAATTTATACTGGTGATATTGGTTATTCAATTGAAACTACAGCCAATAAATATGGTTATGAAGTAATTAAGGATTTTACAGGTCATGGATGTGGTATTAAACCACATGAAGACCCAAGTATTTTTAATTATGGAATTCCAGGTACAGGAACACGATTAGTTCCTGGAATGGTACTATGTCTTGAACCAATGCTATTAACTGATAGTGATGAATACGTAATTGACAAAAAGAATAAATGGACAGTAACTAGTAAAAATAAAAAACTTACATGTCATTTTGAACATATGGTTTTAGTTACTGAAAACGGAAATATTAATCTCACTTATTGTGAAGATGAAAAACATTTAATAAATAATTAGTAAAATATATCTATTATTTTTATATATAAAAGGAGAAAATAATCACATTTAATGGCATCTGATGTAATCCAAATGAATGGAGTTGTTACAAGTGTAATTAACAATTCCACTTATAAAGTTAAGTTGCAAAATAACATTGAAATAACCGCCCACGTATCTGGTAAAATGCGTCTTCATCGAATTCAGATTTTACAAGGTGATACAGTAACTGTTGAGTTAAGTCCATATGACTTAACATGTGGAAGAATTACTTTTAGAGGTAAATAGGTTATTAAAATTGAATATAAAGCAACAATTAACTTAGTTTTTGTTTTGTATTAAAAGTCGATTAAATAAAAATATTTACGAAAGGTAAAAAGAAATATGAAGGTTAAAGCTTCAGTAAAACCAATCTGCAAAGATTGTAAAGTAATTAAAAGAAAGGGACGTGTGATGGTGATTTGTAAAAATCCAAAGCACAAACAACGTCAAGGTTAATTAAAATATGGCACGTATATTAGGTGTTGATATTCCAAACAATAAAAAAATCAAAACATCACTAACTTACATTTATGGAATTGGTGATTCTCGTGCAATGGAAATTTGCACAAAAGCAAAAGTTGATCCAGAAAAAAGAACCGGTGAATTAACTGAAAGTGAATTGGCTTCAATCCGAGAAGTTGGAATTAAGTTCACGATTGAAGGTGATTTACGTCGAGATACAGCAATGAACATTAAACGATTAATGGAAATTAATTGTTATCGTGGTCAAAGACACCGTCATAATTTACCAACTCGTGGCCAACGAACTAAATCAAATGCAAGAACTCGCAAAGGTCCACGTAAAACAATTGCAAACAAGAAAGTGGAAACAAAATAATAGGAGACGAAATTTATGGCTGATACTAAGAAAAAAGCAACAACTAAAAAAAGTAGTGCAACTACTAAGGCTCGTCCAAAGAAAAAACGTAAATTGACCGATGTGAATGGATGTGCTCACATTCATTCAACTGTTAACAATACAATCATTACAATGACTGATATAAACGGTAACTGCATCGCTTGATCAAGCGCAGGAGCAATTGGATACAAAGGTAGTAAAAAATCAACTCCATATGCTGCTGGACTTGCGGCTAAAGAAGCAGCAAAAGCGGCAATGGATTTAGGATTAAAATCAGTAAAAGTGTTTGTTAATGGAACTGGTCAAGGAAAAGAAACAGCAATTCGTAGCATTGCTGCTGCAGGTCTAGAAATTACTGAATTAAATGATGTGACACCACTTCCACATAATGGTTGTCGGCCACCAAAAAAACCCCGTTAATAGTTTAGGAGAAAATAACAATGGAAAAATTCTTAAAATATACAATTCAACCAGTAATTGATAAAAAGGATGCAAATCAAGCTAAATTTGAAATTGCTCCACTTGAACGAGGAATGGGGAATACCCTTGGAAATGCATTAAGACGTACCTTATTATTTGATATTCCTGGTGCAAGTTTATTTGCTATTAAAATCAATGATGTTGCTCATGAATTTCAAGGCATTGATGGTATTAAAGAAGATGTTACACAAATCATTTTAAACTTAAAAGGCTTAGTTCTTAAAATTGATGAAAATGCTTATAGTGATGAAGATCTAACAAACATGAAGATTGAACAATGACCAGTAATGAAAATTAACGTTTCTGGTAAAAAAGAAGTTCACGGAAGTGATATTGAGCTTCCTGCTGGATTTGACATTGTTAACCCAGATCTATACATCTGTAGTTTAACTGATGATAATGCCAAACTAGAAATGAGTTTATACGCAACACGAGGAAGAGGATTCACAACATTTAGTGTTAACCACGAACGAATTAATACATTAGGTATTATTGCTACTGATAGTGATTTCAGTCCAGTATTAAGAGTAGCATACAGTGTTGATAGCGTCAAAATTAGCAAACACCAAACTAGTGATCGACTAGTGCTTGATGTAATTACTAATGGAAGTGTTTCTCCTTCAAATGCGGTAGCATTTGCAGCGAAGGCATTAACTGAACACTTAACACCATTAATTGAAATTGATTCACGAGTAAAAGAATATCAATTGATGCAAGAACAAATTGTGAAAGAAAAAAGCCAAACACTTTCAATTCAAATTGAAAACATCAATTTATCAGTACGAAGTTACAACTGCTTAAAGCGTGCTGGTATTCAAACTATTGAAGAATTGACTAACCGTACACGTTATGAAATTGAGCACATTAAAAACCTTGGCCGTAAGTCAATGCGTGAAATTGTACGTCGATTAACTGAATATGGATTAAACTTCCGTGAACCAACTGAAGAAGAACGTATTAAACAAGGAGGCGAATAGTTTATGTCTTTTATTAATAAAAAAGGAAAAACTACAGCTTGAAGAAAAATGGTAATTCGTCAACAAGTGACTGATGTAATTGCTTATGGAAAGATTATTACTACAATTACTAAAGCTAAAGAAACACAAAAACATGTTGATAAATTAATTACATTAGCTAAAAATCCAACTTTATTTAACATTCGTCGTATGCACGCAATTGTTTTAGACAACAGCAAATTAACAAAAGATGAAGTTGTAAAAAAAGCAATTGAAATTGCAAAAAAATATAAAGACCGTAAAGGTGGATATACAAGCGTGTTGCGTGTTGATGAACGTCTTGGTGACAACACTTCAACTGCATTATTAAGATTAGTGTAAGCACTGACAATTAATATTAATAAACAAACACAACCCATTAATAGGTTGTGTTTGTTTTTGTGTAGTTTTAGAAAGAAAAATTAGTGAAAATATAGTGGAAAAATTTAAGAAAAAGTTTGGAGTGCTTTTAACCATTATTGCTTTATAATAATTTTGCTGATATTTTTATATCAGTAGAAAGGAGTATTTTTGTTTTTAATAACTTAATAACAATTCTGAATAATATTTATATTGGTCTTCTCGAGTTGATATTTCAACTGGGATATCACCATTAACACTATTAATTAGTGATTCAAGTTTATCCATAATGGCAACAATTTTGTTTTGGATTTTTAATGATGGTAATGGAACCATAATTTTTTTTAACAAATATTGAGGAATTGTAGGAATAACCGCATCATTGTTCACATACTTTTTTAAATTTTCTTGTAGATAATGCAAGTAAAACTTAATGTTGCAAATAGACTTATCAATAACTTTAAGTGTTGCAGAGTGGCTTGAGACGTTTATTTTTCCATTTAAATAAGTTGTATGTCCTGCATATCCATCTAATGCAACCATTAAATATTCACCATCTAAAAAATAAGAATTAATATATCCAGCAATTAAATCACCAACTGTTCTAGCAGTATAGACTGGATAGTTGCCTGGATTTTCTTTAATGTATTTGTTTGTAATATTTTTTCCACGTTGAATTTCAAAAATTTCAGAAAGTTTCACATATTTAATAATTTCCTCTTTAAATCCTCAAAGTTTCCCACTTAAAGACTCTTCACTTAATAGGTGTTCTTGGTAATACTTGTTTTGCTTATCACGCGCGCGAAGCTCGGCTTTAAGCTCGGCTTTAAGCTCGGCTTTAAGCTCGGCTTTAAGCTCGGCTTTAAGCTCGGCGATCGTGTCCAAAACCGATGCAATACGGTTTTGTTGTTCAATTGGGATTAGAGGAATACTTAAACCTTTAAGTGTTTTAGTTGTTACATGGGGAATTGTATCACCAGTTTTAAATAAATGGAGACATTTATTTAATCAATGTAAATAAAATTTGCTATTAAATTTTAATGGATTTCTATTTTTTAAAACACCACAACCAATGGCAATATTAAATTTTCCATTGCGATAAAATACAGTCCCTGCATTTACACCGTCTTTTGTTCAAGTTAAATACTCACCATCAAATTGGTGTTGATTGCAGTAGCCAACAATACCTTCTTGAGTTGTTTTAGATGAATATACAGGATAAATTCCTGGATTAAGTTTAATCCAATCTTGAGTTACACCTTGTTTGGAAATAATTTCAAAAATCTCAGTTAATTTAACTCACTTGATATTCATGATGAATTATATGCTGATTATATTTTTATATTAATTGAATTGTTAAGATTTATGTTTATTTCTAAATAATTAATAAAATTCATCTTATACATATATTAAATAAATATAAAATAAATGCAATTTATTCAACAAATTATGTTCAACTCTTTATTTAAAAAGAAAACTACTATTGCTAATGTAAAAGCATATGAAGTTTTAGATTCAAGAGGATTTCCAACCGTTGCTTGTATGGTAACTCTTGAAAATGGAATTATTGGAAAAGCAATGGTTCCTTCAGGTGCATCAACTGGTGAACGTGAAGCACTTGAAATGCGTGATGGCGATAAAAAACGTTTTATAGGTAAAGGTGTTCTAAAGGCAGTTGAACACGTTAACCAAGATATCGCTCCACGTATAATTGGTCTACAAGCACATGAACAAAATAAAATTGATGAATTAATGATCAGTGCTGATGGAACACCAAACAAATCTAAATATGGTGCTAATGCAATTTTAGCCGTAAGTCTTGCAATTGCTCATGCAAGTGCAAAAGCATACAATAAACCACTTTATCGTTACATTCGTGAAGACATTTGTAAGGATAAAAATGAAATTTACAATATGCCTGTGCCAATGCTAAATGTAATTAATGGTGGTGCACATGCAGATAACACAATTGACTTTCAAGAATTTATGTTTATGCCAATTGGTGCTAAGTCAATCCGTCAAGCCTGCCAAATGGCTAGTGAATGTTTCCATGCTTTAATGAAGATTTTAAAGAGCAAAAACCAAAACACTAATAAGGGTGATGAAGGTGGATTTGCTCCAGATTTAAGAACAGCAGAAGACGCATTAGAATTAATGGTTGAAGCAATTAAAGCAGCTGGATACAAACCTGGTGTTAACAAGGATGTAGCAATTGCTCTTGATGTTGCTGCAAGTGAACTTTATGATAATGAAGCTAAAGTTTATATCTTCAAAAAAGCAATTGATGCTAAGGTTCTTTCTAAAGCTGAAGGAACAAAAACAACAGATCAAATGATCGAATATCTAATTAGCTTAACAAAAAAATTCCCAATTATTTCTATTGAAGATGGATTAAGTGAAAATGATTGAGATGGATTTAGTAAGTTAACACAAAAAATTGGAAATAGTGTACAAATTGTTGGTGATGACCTATTCTGTACAAATCCTAAGATTTTAACTGAAGGTGTGCAAAAAGGCGTTGCTAATGCAATTTTAATTAAACTAAATCAAATTGGTAGTTTAACTGAAACAATCCAAGCAATTAACATTGCTAAAGCTAATAATTGATGTGCTGTTGTTTCACATCGAAGCGGTGAAACTGAAGATACAACAATTGCTGATCTTTCAGTTGCTTTAGGAACTGGTCAAATTAAAACTGGTTCAATGTCACGTAGTGAACGAATTTGTAAATATAACCGTTTAATGGAAATTGAAGACGAATTAAGTGTTCAAAGCCGTTACAATGGTGTTAAAACTTTTAATAATTTAAAGAAATAATTATGAAAAAAATTGCTATTTTAGCTAGTGGTGGTAATTCACCTGCAATGAATAATGCGGTAATTACTTTAGTAAGGAAAGCACGTTATTACAACCTAGAAGTGGAATTAATTCAAGATGGTTTTTTAGGATTATTTAATAACCAATTCAAAAAACCAGATTTAAATACACTTTCATATTTCTATGCGAATGGAAATGTTCAAATCGGTTCAAGCCGTTTCCCGCAATTGCAAGAAAAACCAAATGCTGATAAATGTTATGAAAATTTAAAAGCGCGCGGTATTGATTGCTTATTTGTAATTGGAGGAGACGGAAGCTACAATGGTGCTAACCGAATGTTTATTCGTGGTATGCAAGTAATGTGCTTACCAGGAACAATTGACAATGATGTTCAAAACACTGATTTAACAATCGGTTTTAGTAGTGCTTTAAATTCAATTGTTTCTTCAATTGATGCAATTCGTAATTGTTTTGACTCACATAATTCAGTATGTATTGTTGAAGTTATGGGTCGAAGATATCCTGCACTTGCAATTCAAGCTGGAATTGCCACACAAGCTGAAGCAATTTTAACGGTTGATAATACTTTGACAACTAGTCAAATAATTGACGTTGTTAAAGAAAGCCGCAAAAACGGACACCGTAGTTGTATTATTGTTGCCACTGAACGTCTATACGGGCGTGATGGATTACCTTCTTTAAAAGAAATAGCAGATGAAATTAAAAAAACAACCGGAATTATGGCTCGATATAATGTTATCGGTTATGTACAACGTGGTTGAAACCCAACAGCTGAAGACCGAGTTCTTGCTTCGCGAATGGCTTCATATGCTCTAGATTTAGCAATTAAAGATAAAGGAAGTTATTCAATTGCAATTCGTAACAACAAATTAGTTCACAACACAATTACTGATACAATTAATTACCCTTTAAAAGCAACTAATAAAGAAGTTGTAATTGATTTTGAAAAATATAACAAGTTATAGGATTAAAGACTATGCAACCTAAAATTACTACATTTTTTAAGCGAACAAAAATTGTCGCAACAATGGGTCCAGCTATTACCCAAAAATTATTTACATGAAGTGCATGAAATGATCCAAAAAATGCTGAATTAGTTAAAAAAGCTTATCAACGCATGGAAGAAATAATACTTGCTGGTGTTAACTGCTGTCGTTTAAATTTTAGTCATGGAAGTTATGAAGAACAAGAAATTCGAATTAAAGTAATTCGTGAAACTGCTGCTAAACTTAAACGAAACATTGCAATCATGCTTGATACTAAAGGTCCAGAAATTCGTGTTAATAAATTTGAACCAGAATTTGCAACAATCGAAGCTGATAGCAAAGTTCAAATTTATTGTAAAGAACAAATTGTTGGTTCATCTACTAAATTTAGTGTTAGTGATTCAACTGGAACTTACAATATGGCTAAGGATGTTAAAATTGGCCATAACATTTTAATTGACGATGGAAAATTAGATTTAGTTGTCGAAAGTGTTGATGAAGGAAATGGAATTATTCATACTGTTGCTTTAAATACACACACAATTAATGAAGGACGACGAATTAACTTACCAAACAGCACTTATACAATGAAATTTTTATCTGATAAAGATAAAAATGATATTGAATTTGCATGTAAAAACGATCTTGATTATATTGCTGCTTCATTTGTTAATAATCCAAATCATGTTAATGAAATTCGTCAAATTATCTTGAAAAATAACCGACCTAATATTCAAATTATTTCCAAAATTGAAACTGGCGAAGCAATTAAAAACTTATGTGGAATTATTGATGTAAGTGATGGAATAATGGTTGCAAGAGGTGATTTAGCACTTGAAATTCCTTATTATGATGTTCCTTATTGACAAAAACAAATAATTCGTTATTGTCGATATGTTGGTAAACCAATTATTGTGGCAACACAAATGCTTGATTCACTTGAAAGAAATATTCAACCAACACGTGCTGAAGTTACTGATGTATTCTTTGCTGTTGAACGAGGAAGTGATGCGAATATGCTTTCAGGAGAATCAGCAAAAGGTCAATTTCCAGTTATTGCTGTTAAAACAATGGCAACAATTGATGAAAGAAGCGAATTACTTTTTGATTATGATCGTGCTCTTAAAGTTTATTTTCCAAAGACAAACTTTCCAAGATATGCTGAAAAAACAGCCATTAAAATTGCTAAGAAATTAATGCCAACCGGAACACATGATGCACCAATTTTTAACTACAATTATTTAGCATTATTTACTGATGATAAAATGTTAGTTCGTGCCGTTAGTAATATTCGACCTGCAGCAACCATCTTATTAATTACTAGTGAAAAAGAATTATTGCGTTCATTTGCCATTAGCTATGGTGTGCAATCATTCTACGTTGAAGATTTAAATGCTGCTAAAGGAAATTATCGTCAAGTAATTAATGAAGCAATGAATATCTATCCGCATGAAGATAAACGTGTTATTGCTTATATTGACAAAAAATTTGTTAATGTCTAATTAATTAAAAAATAAAAAGATTAAATATTACCAATTTTATTGGTAATATTTTTATATTTATTTTATGAAAAATAAGAAAGCAAAAGTTATTACGGTATTTGGGGGAGTATATTCTTCATTAGGCAAAGGAATTAGTGTCTCAAGTATCGGCAAAATTTTAAGTTGTCTTGGATATAAAGTGTCGATCCTAAAGTTTGATCCATATTTAAACGTTGATCCAGAAACAATGGCTCCAGGACAACACGGTGAAGTATTTGTAACTGCAGACGGAGCTCAAACTGATCTGGATTTGGGAAACTATGAACGATATTTAAACCGTGAATTAAGCCAAATGTCTAACTTAACAAGCGGAAGAATTTATTACAACATTATTAAAAAAGAACGAGATGGTGGTTATGAAGGAAAAACAGTCCAAGTTGTTCCTCATGTAACTAATGTCATTAAGCAACGGATTCTTGATATTATTGCGAAAGATAATTGTGACTTTTTAATTATTGAAGTTGGTGGAACGACAGGTGATATTGAATCAGTTCCTTTTATTGAAGCGTTAAGTCAATTTAATGTTGAATACGGATATGAAAATGTTTTAAATTGTTTAATAGCACCACTAATTAGTTTAAGCTCAACAAGTGGCGAATATAAAACAAAACCAACACAACACGCAATTAAGATGTTAAGAAGCGGCGGAATTAATCCATGCATGCTTTTATTAAGAACTAGTTTTAATGTGGAAAAAAGCATTTATGAAAAAATTGCTGCTACTAGCCATATTAATGAAAAAGCGATCTTTCTTGCTCCTGATATGCCAACAATTTATGATGTTCCTACCAAATTTTATGAACAAAAAGTTCATGAATTTATTTTGGATTACTTTAATTACAACTATATTAAAGGACAAGACCAATTTAATGAATGACAAAAATTCATGGACAATGTTCATAAAATTAAATCAACAACAACAATTGCTTTAGTTGGCAAATATATTGATTTACATGATTCATATGCTAGTGTTATTGAAGCACTTCGTTTTGCTGGATGAAAAAATCGTACACATGTGAAAATTAAGTGAGTTTCATCTGATTTATTAACTGATTTATCTTCAATTAAGAAACAATTAAGTGATTGTCAAGGGGTAATTGTTCCTGGTGGGTTTGGTTTACGAGGAATGGAAAATATGATCAATACGCTTAAGTATGTTCGTGAAAATAATATTCCAACAATGGGAATTTGTCTAGGAATGCAGTTAATGATTATTGAATATGCACGAAATGTTTTAAAACACCACGAAGCTAATTCCACAGAATTTGACAAAAAAACTAATTATCCAGTTATTGATTTAATGGATTCAACATTACATCTTGGTAATAAAAAATGTAATGTTAAAAAAGATTCTAAAGCTTATTTAATGTATAAAAAGCAAACAGAAATCTATGAACGTCACCGTCATCGATTTGGTTTAATTCATCCTGAACACATTAATGAATTTGCGAATAGTGATTTCGTTCCATCAATGACAAGAGCTTATAAAGGTGAAGATCTAGTTGTTGAATTTATGGAACACAAAAAAAACGATTGTTATTTTGGTAGTCAATTCCATCCTGAATTTATTTCACGATCTGAAAATCCAGGGCCAATGTTCGATCAATTAATTTTTTATGCAAAAAAGCGTAAATAATATATAATCGTAACAGTTATAAAAGAAAGAAGTTAAATAACTCACCCGAGGTTATTTCGCTAATCTGGGTAAAAAGCTTAATAATTATTTTTTAAGCATATAAGACTGTTATTTACTATCTAGATAGCAGTCCTTTCTTTTTTAACCAAATGGAAAACAATAGAATTTAATAATAAAAAAACTTAATGAAGCGTCGTTTAATTAATGATGAAATCAATGATGAAGAAATGTTAGTCATTGATGAAACTGGACAAAAACTAGGTGTTTTATCAAAGAGTGATGCGATTGAAAAAGCATATGATAAAGAACTAGATTTAGTTTTAATTGTTCCAAGTCAAAACAACAATCCAGCGATTTGCAAAATTGCTGATTATGGCAAGATGCTTTATGAAGGAAAATCACGTGAACGTGAAAGTCATAAAAAGCAAAATGTCATTAAAGTAAAAGAAATCAAGGTTCGTCCACAAGTTGGTGAAAATGATCTTAAATGAATGGCCAAAAATGCCATTACATGATTAGAAAATAATAATCAAGTTAAATTTAAAATAAAAGCTTTCGGACGAATTGGATTTAAACCAGAAATTATCAACGAAACATATAACAAATTCTTAGGATTAATTGGTGATATTGGTAAAGTACAAACACCATTAAAAAAGATCACACCAGTGTTATATGAAGCGACAATCGTTAAAAATAAATAGGAGACTTTATGGCCAAAAATAAACATAAAACAAAAAAATCATTTGCTAAACGTGTGAAAGTGACTGGTAAAGGCAAAGTGGTTAGCAAACACACAAACCGAAGTCATCTAGCTCACAACAAATCAACAAAACAAAAACGTCATTTAAAAAAGGATAATGTGATGACTAAATCATCACTTAAACCACTTAAATACGCTTTATAGGAATTAAAGGAGAAAGATATTTATGCGTGCAACTAATGGAAAATCCACACGTCAACGTCGTAAAGCCATGAAAAAACGTGTTGAAGGTTCATGAGGAACTCGACACACTTCATTTAAAATTGCTCATCAAACTTATATTCAAGCTCAAGAATATGCTTACATTGGACGAAAACAAAAGAAGCGTAATTTTCGTAAATTATGAATTCAAAGAATTAATGGACAATGTCGTGCTCTTGGAATCACTTATTCACGTTTAATGGAAGGACTTAAAAAACAAAACATTGCCATTAACCGTAAAATGCTAAGTGAATTAGCAATTCATAATCCAGAACAATTTAAAGCGATTGTTTTAAAAGTTAAAACATCAATGGAAAAGAAGTAATTATTACTTCTTTAATATAAAAATAAAGCCACAAGTTTAATCCTTGTGGTTTTATTATTAGTTAATTGAATATTTTCATTACTAATATAAAACTGCCCGGATTAGTGACTTTAATTCGTAAATCGTTACCTTTATGCAGGTGTTCAAGCCAAACTAGGCTCACAACTTGCTCTAGATTCAATAAAGCCAATGAAAAAAATATATAACACCATTAAAGAAAACACGATTAAAAATCCAAAAGATAAATCATTACGTCTGCCGAAATTTATGATGGTTGTTGTTGGCAGCGAATTTGGTTATATGGCTGATAAAATTGACGATTGCAATATTTATATAGTTCCAATCAGCGCATTAAAATACTAATTAGTATCTATAATATTGATTAATTATGATTGAAGTTAATTTAAAACAAATTTTTGATCTACAAGAAAAATTAGACCAACATATTCACACTAATCATCATATTACTTACAATGATGTTCAAGATGAATTAGTTTTAGCTTTAGCTGTAGAAATTAGTGAATTAGCCAATGAAGTAAGATGTTTTAAATTTTGAAGTAAAAAACCAAGTAGTGAACGCAAAGTTATTCTTGAAGAATATGTTGATGGTATTCATTTTATTACTGCAATTGCTTTAAGCCGTCAATTAGTACCAAACAATTTTATGGTGAATGATATTAATCTAGTTAATGATAAAAAATCATTAACTAAAATTTTTAATTCACTATACCAACAAATGGGATATTTATATGATTGTGAACATATTAAAACTTTTTATGAACAATATTTATCATTGGGATATGCATTAGGTTTTAATATTGATGAAATTAAAGAAGCATATTTAGCTAAAAATCAAATTAATCACGATCGACAAAACAATAATTATTAATTAAATGAAACATAGTATTAACTACCCGTATAGTTTTTTTACTAAATCATTTAATAATCAAACTTTAACTTTTAAAGTTTATTTTACTGATAATGAATATACGCGTTTTAAGTTAGATGAAAATAACGAAATTGTTTTATTGCTATCTAAGCATTTAAAAGAAGTTGAGTGAAACGAGTTATATGAACGCCAATTTCATTATTATTATCAAATTAGTCAGTTAAAACAAAATAAAGGATTAATTAATAGCAATCAAAATTTCATTAAGTTATTTAATGAAAAATATGTTGTATTACTTCTACCAAGTAAAAACAATCGTAACACATTTGAAATTATTAATAAAAAAATCTATTTACACTTGACTAATACTAATAAACGCGAAGAAATTTTAACTAAAGCAATTATTGATATTGCGACACCAATAATTAAAAAGCGTGTTAATTATTGAGCAAAATTAATTAATGTTCCTAGTGTTAAGATTGTCTTAAAAGATATAGAAACTTGTTTTGCTTATTTTCATATTAAAAAACATTTAGTAACTTTTGCTTTGATGAGTTTAACATTTGATAAAGATACTTTTGATTATTTAATTATTCATGAGTTGTGTCATTATTATCATCATAACCATCAACAACAATTTTGGTTATTAGTAGCGCAATTTTGTCCCGAATATAAAAAGTATGAAAAAATTTTAAAAAATTGGTTGTAGTTTCTCTATAAAATATCAAAGTATTTTATAATACACATATCGTAACTTATATATAGTATAGTCCGATATTAAATATTTAATAAAAAACTATGATTAGAACAAAAACGACAATTGGAGGAAACAAAACTACTTCTAGTGGTATTGGCTCAAAAATTAAGGCTTGATTTCAACAATTATCTCGTGGATTAATGCTTCCAATCGCCATTTTACCAATTGCTGGGTTATTGCTTGGAATTGGTGGAGCAATTGGAGCTAATACATCTATTGATGACAAAACTGCACAAACAGTTGCTCAAGTATTTAAAGGAATGTCAGAAGTTGTTTTTGCTAATCTTCCAATCCTATTTTGTGTTGCTGTTGCAATTACATTCAGTAATGATAAGGGGGGAGCAGGGTTTGCTGCTGTACTTGCCTACTTAGTATTTACTGCTAGTCAACTTGCATTCATACAATCACATACTGTCATACAAAATGAACACGAAGTAACCATTATAGATTCAATTTTTTGAAAACTTCACAAGAATCATCTTGAAGGTATAGTCGGATCCAACTTAGGAATGCTTTCATTGAACACTAGTATTTTTGGTGGATTAATAATTGGTATTGTTACTTCATACACATTCAATTATTTTTCAAAAATTCAATTACCAACTGCATTATCATTCTTTTCAGGGATTAGATTAGTACCGATTATTTTAGTGCCCGTTGCATTTATTATTTCAGTAATATTCTTAGTATTCTGGCCATGAATTGGTTTAGGAATCTATTATGTCGGAACTGGAATGCAATCAGCTCCTGCTGGTGTTGATGGATTAATTTATGGTATGTTAGGGCGTGCGCTAATGCCATTTGGCTTACACCATATTCCAATTGTATTAGCTTTTCAAACTGATTTTGGGGGTGTCTTAACTCTTAACATGCTTACAGCTGCTAAAGATGCAGGACAAATTGATGCAAACCAATATAATTTAATGGTTGAAGCGTTTAATAATTTCACTAAACATGGAACACAAATTATTGGTGATCAAAACATTTGAAACTTTATTAATGGATTGCCATTTAATACTATCACGAAAACAAATGAACCTGTGTTTGCTTGATTCAAATCTGCATTAGGAGTTAATGCTGGGCGATTCACACAAGATTATCCAACTTATTTAGGTTCATGTATTGGTATCGGTTTAGCAATGATTTTAACTAGTGAAAAGTCTAATCGTAAAGTTGTTGCTGCAACTGTTGGATCAGCAATGGTTGTTGCTTTCTTAACTGGAATTACTGAACCACTTGAATTCTCATTCTTATTTGTGGCTCCGCTATTTTATTACATTATCTATGTTCCATTAAGTGGATTAGCATATATGTTTATGATACTTGTTGGTGCACATGTTGGAGTAGGATTTGCACGTGGATTCATTGATTTAATGATTTATGGCGCACTTCCGGTTGCTAAAGGAACTAAATTCTATTTTGCTTTTCCATTTGCATTGGGATTCGGTTTAATTACCTTTGTTACATTCTATTTCTATATTAAGAAAGCAAACTTAGCTACTCCTGGACGAAATGGCAATACAATTGGTTTAATTGGTAAAAAACAATATCAAGAATTAAAGCAAACTGCTGGTGATCAAAAAATAACTAAAGGAAAAGATACAAAGAAATCTGCATCTGAAACTGAAATTAAAAAGATTATTCAAAAATTAGGTGGTAAGACTAATTTAGCTTCTGTTTCTGCATGCGCCACACGATTAAGAATTACCCAAAAGAAATACAAAAAACTTAATAATAAGGATTTTGTGGAATTTGGTTCATATGGTTTAATTCAAGACAAAACAAGTGTCCAAATTATTTTTGGTGGAAAAGCAGCAATTCTTGCTGATAAAATTAATTCAATTATTAATGACCATGAATAAACAAAAACGATTTATTGTTTCGTGTCAAGCTGTTGAAGACGAACCAATGTATGGTGGCCCATTCGTTATTGAACGATTGGTTAAATCAGTTTTAGCTGGAGGGGCCAGCGGAATAAGAATTAGCCAGCGTGAAAACATTAAACCAATTCTAAAAATTGTTCCCCATGATATTCCACTGATCTGTATTACTAAAAAAGTTTTTCCTAATTCAGAAGTATATATCACTCCTGTTCTAGAAGATCTAAAGTTTTTAATGGATGTTGGAGCAAAAATTATTGCGATTGATGCAACAACTAGAAAACGACCCAAAGAAACTTTAAATGAAATGGTGAGTTGATTTCATCAACATAAAACCGACCAAAAATTAATGGCTGACTGTTCAAATATTGAAGATGTTAAAAATGCCTTTGAATTGGGGTTTGATTTAATTGGCACAACATTAAGAGGCTATACAACTGATACTAAAGGAAGGAGTAATACCGAAAACAACTTTGCTTTCATTAAAGAAATTATTGAACTTAACAAAAAGTATCATAAACAAATTATTGTTGAAGGTGGAGTGAATACACCAGAAATGCTGAAAGAAGCAATGGCACTAGATATTGATGGAGTGGTTGTTGGTTCAGCAATTACTCGACCAAAATTTATTACCGAAATGTTTCTTAAAGCATTAAAATAATTTAAAAAAAAGATCAACGAACAACCGTTGATTTTTTATTTGTTGAATTGATTCATTAATTGATTAATGTTATCGCTTTTTAAAAAAGCATCAATAGCACATGACGCTTTTTTAATTATTGGATCAATTAATTGTCGTTCTTCAAAAGTAAATTCACCAGTTACATGACCTACCATTTGACTTTTATTAATTGGTTTGCCAATGCCAATGCGAATACGCTTAAATTGATTAGTTCCTAATAAATCAATAATATTTTGAATTCCTTTTTGTCCTGCACTGCTTCCATTAGGCTTAATTCGCATCATTCCAGGAAGTAAATCAACATCATCACTAATAACAATTAAATCACTAATATCAATTTGATAAAAGTGCATAATATCGCGAACAAATTGCCCACTTAAATTCATGTAAGTATATGGTTTAGCCACAATTACATCTTGATTATAAATTTTAGTTTTAATAAATCAACCATTGAATTTGTTTTGGTTTAAAGTTAATCGATGATTAAGACAAAACTCATCAATAACCATAAATCCAGCATTATGCCGTGTTTCGTGGTATTCAATTGGATAATTGCCCAAACCAACAATTAACTTCATAGCTTACATAGTATAGAATATCAAAATAAAAAGATTAACCACGAATAAACAATGGTTAATCTTTTTATTATTGATCGGATAAATTATTTTCCTTTTTTAGTGTCAGTATCAACTAATTTAGGGATTGGTTTATTATAGTGAGCGTTGATAAATAATTCTTTTAATTCTTCAACACGCGGTAAACGAGGGTTAGCGCCTGTACATTGGTCATCAAAGGCTTCGATCGCCATTTGGTCAACTAATTTATCAAATTCTTTATCTTTAACTCCGTATGCGCCGGTTGAAGGTCATAGATTGATTGATTTAAATAAATCTTGTATGGCTTTAATTAAGTTATCAACCTTTTCAGCTTGTGTTTTACCCTTAATTCCTAATGCATCAGCGATTTCACAATAACGTTCACGCGCATCGTTATAATGGAATTGTGGGAAATATGTTTGTTTTTCAGCTTCATATTTAGCAGCATTATAACGAATTACATGTGGTAAGTAAATAGCGTTGGCTGCACCATGAGCAACACCGAAGTGTCCACCAATCTTATGACTTAATGAGTGGACAACTCCTAAGAAAGCATTTCCAAAAGCAATACCAGCAATGTCAGCAGCATGAGCAATCATTTCACGTGCTTCTTTATCTGTCGTACCATCTTTATATGCACGTTTTAGGTATTTAAAGATTAATTTAATACCTTCAAGTGAATAAGGACGAGTAAATTCAGTTGCTAATACTGATACATATGATTCAAAGCAGTGGCTTAATGCATCTGCACCAGTAATAGCAGTCATTCGTGGTGGAAGGCCCATCATAAATTGTGAATCAACAATGGCAATTGTTGGAAGTAATGCATAATCAGCTAATGAATATTTAATATGCGTTTTTTCATCAGTAATAATTGAGAATGGTGTTACTTCACTTCCTGTTCCACTAGTTGTAGGAATACATACTAGTTGAACTTTTTTAGGTGTAGGGAAACGCACCACACGTTTACGAATATCTAAGAATCTGATTGCTAAATCTTCAAATTTAACATCTGGATATTCGTTGTAAAATCACATCATTTTTCCTGCATCTAATGAACTTCCTCCACCAAAAGCAATAATAGCATCTGGATTAAATTCTTTAATTTCAGCTGCACCTTTAAAGGTTGTTGCCTTACTTGGGTTTGGTTCAACGTTAGTGAATGCTTTTACTTTCATTCCATATTTTTCTAGAATGTGAGTAATTTTTTGTCCGAATGCCCCTCAGATGAAGTTGTCACTTACAACGAAAACCTTTTTAATGCCATCATCTTGTAAGTCTCTTAATCCTTCTTCAATACATCCGTATTTATAGTAAATTCGTCCAGGAAGACGAAGTCATAACATATTTTCTCTTCGCATAGCTACTTGTTTTGTGTCTAATAAATGTTTTGGAGCAATGTTTTCACTGTTAATATTTCCTCCAGATGCTCCACATCCTAGAGTAAATGATGGTTCAAGTTTGAAGTTATATAAATCACCAACACCGCCAAGCGAACTTGGTGAGTTAATGATTAATCTTCCTGTATTAGCAGTTGCTGTAAATTTCTTTACTTTATCTGCTCCAACTAATTCATCTACGAATAATGAAGAAGTGTGTCCAGGTCCTAGACGTAATAGTTCTGATTGTTTAACAATTGCATCATCAAAATCTTTAGCTTTAAATAAAGCAACAAAGTCACTTAATTTTTCGTGTGCTAATGGGTTTTTAGGATCAGTACTATCAGTTGGAACAACGATCATTTTTGCTCAACTAGGAACATTAATTTCAAAAATCTTTGCTAAACTTTGTGAATCTTGACCAACGATTTCAGGGTTAACAACGCCATTAACTGGGTCCTTCATCATTTTGCTAGCAATCTTCTTGATATCAGCTGCATTTTTAACAACATAAGCTTGTTGGTTTTCAAATTCTTTTACAACTGCATCATAGTTATCGTCTAAAGCAATAACTGAGTTTTCAGTTGCACAAACTACACCATTATCAAATGTGTTTGATTGAATAATTGAAGCAATAGCCATTTTAATATCAGCAGTTGTATCAATAATTGCAGGACAGTTTCCTGGTCCAACACCTAGTGCTGGTTTTCCTGAAGAGTATGCTGCTTTAACAAGTGCACCACCTCCAGTGGCAAGGATAATATCACTTTCACGCATTAATTCTGCAGTATCTTCCATTGATGATTTTGGTGGAAGTCAAGCAATAATATCTTTTGGTGCTCCAGCATTAACAGCTGCATTTAAAACAATCTCAGCCGCTTTTACTGTACAGTTATATGCACGTGGGTGAGGACTAATAACAATCCCATTACGTGTTTTTAGTGCTAATAATGTTTTATAAATTGCTGTTGAAGTTGGGTTAGTTGTTGGAATAACTGCTCCAACAATTCCCTTTGGAACATAAATTTTTTGGTATCCACTTGCAATGTCTTCTTCAAAAACACCACAAGTCTTCATTAGTTTGTATTTGTTGTAGATGTATTCAGCTGCATAATTATTTTTAATAATTTTGTCTTCTAATACACCCATTCGTGTTTCACTAACAGCCATTTGAGCTAATTCAACTCGTGCTTCGTTAGCTGCTTTTGCAGCCATATAGAAAATATGGTCTACTTGTTCTTGACTAAAGTTAGCAAATTCACGTTGTGCTTTACGCACTTTATTGATTAAATCTGTTACTTTTGACATATATATATAATCCTTAAGATTATATATAAGTAATGTGTGTATTTTTATTTATTGTTAAATATTAAAAAATTAGTGATTTTCATTCACTAATTTAATAAGAATTTCATCTAGTTGGTTATAGTTTTTTAAAATTATTTTTTCATCAATAATTTGGTATAAGTTAGGATCAATTAGATGTTGAAAAAATTGAAAAGCTTTGCGGTGATGGCTAAGTTTTAAATCAAAACCATGAATTAATCTTAACCCCATGATTAAAATGTGTAAGTAATATTCATAATCATCATAATTTTGAATTTGCTTTTTGTAATTGTTTAAATTACCGACATATGAATAATATTGGCGATTAACTAACCCATAAGCACCAAGCCCAATACCAATTCAATCATTAGTATTTCAATAAGCCAAATTATGTTGTGAATAATATTGTTTGTTAATTGCAAAATTAGCAATTTCATAATGATCAAAGTGCTTTTCTTGCATTGTTTTTTCAATTATTTTTCATTGTTCATCAATTGTTTCACCATTAAGATGAAAATTATTTTTTGTCATTATGGAATTAGGTTTAAGTTCTAGTGAATAGAATGAAACATGTGGAATTTGGTAGTCAATTAAAAATTGAACATTTGCTTGTAAATCGCTTTTACTAATATCATTCAAACCATAAATAAAATCAACACTAATGTTATGAACGTTGTTTTTGTGTAGTAACTTAATAGATTGAAATACTTGCTTGTTTGTATGCTTACGATGAAAAATATTCAAGACGTTTTGATTTAAACTCTGTACACCTAAAGAAATTCGATTGATTTTATATTGTTTAAAAATTTGAATTTGTTCTAAATTAACAAATTCAGGATTGCATTCAATCGTAAATTCACATTCGTTGTCTAAATATTTACTTAATTCATTTAGCAATTGAGCAAGTAAATGATTGTCTAAACAATTAGGTGTTCCACCACCAATATATATAGTTTTAAATTTGCATCCATTACATTCAGATTGAATCTGTTTAATGATTTCATTAACATATTTTTCTTTTTTGTTGATGTCATTAACTTGAAAACGAACAAAATCACAATAACTACAAATATTGTGGCAAAAGGGAATATGAATATAAAGATGCTTTATTTGTTTAATCATTGTTTAACAGCATTAATAATTTCATCTTCATTATTTTGTAAATAACGAATATGTTCAGGATATTTGTTGTTAATTCAAGTAATTTGTCGCTTAGCAAAATGACGAATTTTACGCTTAATTAGTTCAATATCAAGAACGCTATTACATCTAATTGATTGATAGATATCATAATAGCCAATAGCTTTTAAAGCATTGTTAGTTGCAAAATCAAGGTGTGGATATTTCTTCATTAATAATTTAACTTCATTTATTCAACCAAAATTAAACATTTCATCTACTTTGTTATTAATTGAATGATATAGTTCATCACGAGTTGAATAATTACATTCAATCATTAAATAATCATATTGAACTTCGTTTGTATGGCTTAGTGCATTCGGATCATTAGTTTCGTGAAAAATTTGTACTGCTCTTAATAAACGCTTACGATTATTAACTAATTTAGATGCAACAGTTGGATTAAATTTATTGCTCTCTTTTAATAATTCCTCGTTTGTTAAATGATCATATTTATCAACTCTACTACTTGCACTTAATTGATAATTTTTAATGATTGCATCAACATATAGATTACTTCCACCTACTAAAATTGGCAATTTATTATTTTTAGTAATTTCTTTAATTTTAAGTGTTGCTAAATCTTTAAATTTTTTAATGTCTCATTTATCAGTCAATTCTAAAAATTGATTTAAATGAAATGTAGCTTGTTTTTTTTCGTTTAATGTGGGTGCATTTACACCAATGTCAAGATCACGGTAGATTTGAAAGGCATCAGCATTAATTAATTCACCATTAAATAAGTTAGCAAGTTTAACACTTAAAGCTGTTTTATGGCTTGTGGTCGGTCCAACAACCACCAATAATTTATTTTTTAAGTGCTTCATAATCACGAATTTTCATTACAATGTCATTAATGGCATTGGCAGCTTCGCCATGACCGGCAATAATCATGTTGGGACGATTAATATAACCAACAATATTACCAATAGCATAAATATTTTTGATGTTTGTTTCGTTGTTCTGGTTTACTATTATTTTTTTAGTTGTGGTTAGACTAATTTCATTCATTCATGATGGTAAATTTAAATCAACTTTTTGGCCGTATTGAACAATTAAGTAATCAAAATTAATGTCACTAACTCGTTCACTTGTTTTATTTTTAATTACTAGTGTTTTTTTATTCTTAATTTCGATTGAATCGCTATTTAAAATAACATTAACTTTATTATCATAAAGCTTTGCAACGTTAACTCCATTAGCACGAAATTCTTCGCGTCGATGAATAATAGAAACATTAGCGTTTGCTTTTGTTCTAATATTGTTTGCTCAATCAACAGCTGAATCACCACCACCTAAAATAACAATATTTTTGTTGATATAAGGTTGATAACTGTTAACCAGATATTGAATATAAGGATTTTCTTCTGCTCCAGGTATTTCTAATTTGTTAGGTAAAAACAGACCATTACCTGTAGCAATAACAATGTTATTAGTAATGACAATTGAGCCGTTTGATAATAGACATTTAAGAGTATGTTCATCGTTTCTAATATAACTCTTTAGAGTTATTTCAGTTAAAATATCTACTTTTAAATGTTGACATTGTTTAACAAAATTCTCAACTAAATCAATAGCACTAATTGATGTATATCCAGGGTAGTCGTGGACGTCTTTAACAGGGTAAAGAACTAATGGTTGTCCACCGATAGTTTTACTAGCTTCAATTAATAAAACATTTAACCCCTTTTCTTTTGCTAAATAAGCAGCATAAAGTCCAACTGGACCAGCGCCAATAACTAAAACGTTAACCTTATATGTAATCATAGGCTATATATATAATATAGGTTATTATATTTAATACATGAACAAGATTGATCCGCGAATTGAAAAGGTGCTTGTTACACAAGATCAAATTGAAGTAGCAACAACAAAATTGGCGAAATGAATTGATAAAAATTATAAAGGAAAAAATCCGGTTTGTGTTGCAGTACTTAAAGGAGCAATTCCTTTTTATGCATCAGTTTTAATGAAAACAACAATTGATTTAACAACTGATTTTATTGTTTATTCTTCATTTCAAGGCCAAGTACGTCGAATGAAATGTCCACGAATGATTACGGACTTAAAAACTGATATTTATGGACGTCATGTAATTGTTTTCGATGATGTAATTGATAGTGGATTAACAATTAAATCGATGTTTGATATTTTTAAAACACGTAAACCAAAAAGTTTAAAACTAGTTACACTAGTTGACAAACCAGAAAAACGTGTTGCTAAAATTAATGCTGATTATTCATGTTTTAAACTACCAGATTATTTCCTTGTTGGCTATGGTTTAGATTACATGGAAAAAATGCGTAATATTAATTACATAGGCGTTTTTAAAAAAGAATTATTTTTAAAAGATCTTGAACGAATTGAAAAAGAAGAAAAAGAACTAAAGAAAATAAAAATTAAAAAAATAAAAGAAAAAAGTATTCCAAAAGAAGGCAAATAACAATGAACGATATTAAAAAAGAAGAAACTTCAACTGACAAAAATCAAAACGTTAAACGTCCAAACCGAATCAATCCAGGAGTCACTAAATGAATTAAATGGCTAATTACATTAAGTGTAATTGGATTAATTATTTGGGGGATTTGATACGTTAGTGTTCCGCATTACTCTAATGTGCAGCCATCTAGTATTTCATATGATAAAGATAAGAAAAAAATTAACGTTGCAGTTAATAATAAGACTTATACAGCAGATCCTGATAGCGTAAGCACACAATACTATGCTGAACTTGGTTCAAGCACTGTTTATAAGTTTTTAATGAATACAAGCGAAATTGGACAAATTGCTTTTAATGCAAGTGTAATTATTAATGTTGGAACAATTACTGTTGATGGTAGCAGCCAACTTGAAGCTATTAGATATGCTATTATGTTTAATGGTAGTAAAGAATCATCTCCAACATATAAATTTGCAATTAATAACAAGAAGAATTATGTTTGGGATGACACAAAACAATGTTATGTTTCGGCTGATGATGCCAACAACACACTAGTTAATATTTATAAAAACTCAATTACAAATGCTGCTATTCCTTCATCAACAAATCTTGGAACAATTGTCTTACAATTTTTACCTAACTTGTTGTTAATTGGTTTATTTGTTTGATTTTACTTACGCTTATCTAAATTACAAGGAGGCGGTGAAGAATCAATTTGATCAGTTGGTAAATCACAAGCTAAATTAGCAAGAAGTAATGTAAAGTTTGATGATGTTGCAGGATTAGTTGAAGAAAAAGCTGAATTAATTGAATTAGTTGATTATTTAAAAAATCCAAATAAATATGCTGCTATGGGTGCACGTGCACCAAAAGGATTAATTCTTTATGGACCTCCTGGAACAGGAAAAACATTATTAGCAAAAGCGGTTGCTGGAGAAGCTAAAGTTCCTTTCTATCAAGTAACAGGATCAAGTTTTGAAGATATGTTGGTTGGAGTTGGAGCTAAACGTGTGCGTGATTTATTTAATAATGCTAAAAAAACAGCACCAAGTATTATTTTCATTGATGAATTTGATAGTGTAGCGGCTAAGCGTGGTAAATTTGATATTGCGGGAAATTCAGCAGGAATTGCTGACCAAACAATTAACCAATTATTAGCAGAAATGGATGGATTTAATACAGATGCAGGAATTGTTATTATTGCAGCAACTAACCGTCTAGATGTATTAGATGAAGCAATTTTACGACCAGGAAGATTTGACCGCCACATTCAAGTTAATTTACCAGATATTAAAGAACGTGAAGCGATTCTAAAGATTCATGCTAAAAATAAAAATATATCAGCTAAAGTAAACTTGAACGATATTGCAAGACGTACACCTGGATTTAGTGGTGCCCAACTTGAAAATGTTTTAAATGAAGCAACACTTTTAGCAGTAAGAAACAATAAAACTTCAATTAGTACTGAAGATATTGATGAAGCAATTGATCGAGTCATTGCAGGTCCAGCAAAACATACTCGTGTATTAACTGAAGATGAAACGAAACAAATTGCTTATCATGAAGCAGGACATGCACTAGTTGGTTTAAATATTCCTGGAAGTGACGTTGTTGAAAAAATTACAATTATTCCTCGTGGACAAGCAGCTGGATATACATTAAGTACACCTGAAAAACAAGAAATTCAAATCCAAAAGAAATCAGATCTAATTGGAATGATTACGACTACTTTTGGTGGGCGAGCTGCTGAAGAAGTAATTTATGGTAAAGAAGCTATTTCTACAGGTGCAGCTAATGACCTGTATAAAATTACAAATATTGCCCGCGCAATGGTGGCTCAATTAGGAATGAGCGAGTTAGGTATGACACAATTCATTCCAACTGAAGGCCAACAAAACCCATATAGTAAATCTTATAGTGAACAAACAGCACAAAAAATTGATGCTGAAATTAATAAATTATTAACTAATTGTTACGAAAAAGCTAAAGATATTATCCGTAAAAATAAAGAAGAATTAGATTTAATTGTTACTAGTTTATTAGTGCTTGAAACAATTGTGAAATCACAAATTGATTACATTCACGAAAATAAAAAGTTACCTGCTGAAGTTATTGAAAAACAAAAACAAATTAGTACTGACAGCAAAACTTCCATTAAGAAAAATAAAAAATAATAATTATGGAATTTGTGCAGAGAAAAGAAGTTTTGCTTCATCAAATTAAAGTAGACAAGCAAATTATTCAAAGCAATTATTTCTTATATATATTGTCATTTCTACTAATTGGATTTTATATATATGTAGCTTTTTCACCATTTAAAGTTGATACAGGTTATGCATCAAGCAACCCGTTTTGAACACGAATTGGTTTTTGAATTAGTTATCATCAACCAAGAAACTATAGCTGAGGCTGACTAAATTATGTTGCTATTGGTTATGCATTGGTTTGCGGTTTATTATTATTTATTATTTACTACATTAGTTTTTTCAAGGCCAACAGACGAGTTTTAAATAATTGAGGTTATGCATCAATTTTTATCTTATTATTTGTTTTAATAATGACATTAATTTGTGGCGAATTAGGTTTTTTAAGTCCACATGCATTTATGTACGATCAAGTTGATAAAACAACAATATTAAAAATGAATATAAATGGTTATGCATTATTTGCAACAGCAATTGTTTTATTCGTTTTTTCTTTTGCTTCTTACATTCTATGAATCCTATGAATTGTCAAAGGATGAAAACTAAGTGTTAAAGAATTATTGAAGAAAAACTCACTCATCCGAAAGAATAAAAAAGTGTAGCAATAACGCTACACTTTTTAGCTAAAACGATTCACTTTCTTTTATTTTGGTTTTTTCTTTCTTGCCAATACCTACAGGGTAGATACTGATGGCAATAGTAACAAGCATTAAACCAATAACTGTGCCAATAATTGCTCCATATAATAGTCATTTATTTTGATCAAAATATTTAAGACTAATTGGAACTAAAAAAGCAAAGAAAATAATGAATATTGAACCAGCAATTATAATGAATAGCTTATTGATCAAGTGAGTTTTAGTTTTGTAGTTTATTACTACACTTCCAGTGTATTGTTTAGAGTTTTGTTTAGCTTCAATTGTTACACTGTGATCAGTGAAATTTTTTAATGTCACTTCTCCAAGAGTTAAATGTAAATGATTAGATTCATTAATTGTTTTAAGTAGTAAATCTAATTCATAATCATTATCTAAAACATAAACCATTTCATGGTTAATTATTTGTCTTAAATTCATTTTAACTTGCTTCTTCATCATGATTATAATCACTCGTGTCTATATTTTATATATGTTTGTTTGACAAGCTGCGCAACAACCATGTACATTGCCATAATACCAAAGCTACATAGTAGTCATTTTCATGCATGATATTCTTTGCTAATTAATGGATAATAGTGAAGATCAGGAGAATTAACAGCGCTAACAAGAATGAAACCAACTAAAAGAATAATTAATAATGAAGCCACAACTTGATAAGAAGGATTTGATTGAATGAAAGGAATTTTTTCAGTTCTTAAAACATAAACAACAGTAATTTGTGTTAATAAACTAACAAAGAATCATCCAGTTTGGAATAAATTAATTGTATTTGGATCTTGACCATTTCACCCTAAAACGTAAGACATAATGCTGAAACTTATCATGTCAAAAATAGTACTGATTGGTCCAATATAGACCATGAATTTAAAAATTGACTTTGGGTCCCATTTTCTTGGTAAAGCATAATAATTATGATCAACTTTATCCCATGGAATTGCATACTGACTAAAATCATAAATCATGTTTAAGATCAAGATTTGTGTTGTATACATTGGTGCAAATGGTAACCAAAGACTAGCAATTAACAAACTTAGAATATTACCAAAGTTACCTGAAACAGTCATTTTAATGTATTTAATGATGTTGCAAAAAGTTTTTCTTCCTTCAATAACACCATGTTCAAGTATCGTTAAATCTTTTTCAAGAAGAATAATATCAGCACTTTCTTTAGCGATATCAACAGCTGTATCAACTGATATTCCAATATCAGCAGCTTTCATAGCAGCAGTATCATTGATACCATCGCCCATAAATCCAACAACGTGTTTATTTGTCTTAATTGCTAAAACAATTCGTGATTTTTGTTCAGGAGATAATTTAGCAAAGATATCATAATGCATAACTTTGTTTTGCAATTCCTTATCATCCATATTTTCAATATCACTGCCAAGAAGAATTTTTTGATTTTTAATACCAACTTGTTTGCAGATATATTTAGTAACTAAGTCATTGTCTCCTGTTAGGACTTTAACATTAACACCATGTTTTTGTAGTGCTTTAATTGCTTTATATGATGTTTCTTTTGGTGGATCTAGTAATGCAATAAATCCAACTAAACACAGTTCACTTTCATCCTTAACTGAATACATATAATCATTAGTAAATTGCTTGTTATTAATAGCAATAGCAATAACACGCATACCTTGACTATTTAAGTTATTAACAATATCACTTGCTTGTTTTTTTAATTGATCATTTAATGCAATTATTTTACCTTGACGTTCAACATATGAACAAACACTAATAATTTCTTCAAACGCACCTTTAGTAATTAATTGTTTTACACCAGCATTATCTTCAATAATTACACTCATTCTCCGGCGCTTAAAATCAAAAGGTATTTCATCAACTTTTTTAAAACCCCTAATTGGATCATCTAACCCAATAAATTCAGCTTTTTCAATAATGGCATGGTCAATTAAATTTTTTAAACCAGTTTGGTAATAACTATTTAAGAACGCATATGATAATACACGTTGATCATCATCACCTTCAATATTGATATGACGTTCAAGAATAATTTTATCTTCAGTTAATGTTCCTGTTTTATCAGTGCATAATACATCCATTGCTCCAAACGATTGAATGGAATTAATTTTCTTAACAATCGTTTTTTGTTTTGATAAATTAAACGCTTCACGCGCTAAATTTAATGTAACAATCATTGGTAGCATTTCTGGAGTAATTCCAACAGCAATAGCTAGTGCATAAGTTAAAGCATCAATTCATCTGGTTGTCATATTGTCTATACCTCGATTAGTGTAAGTTCCAGCAATAATAAAGATGATTAAACTCATCACTAACATTGTTCAAATGAGAATTCAGCTAACCGAACGAATTCCTTGATCAAAACTAGACTTTCTTGTTTTACTTGTCAGCAATTTTGCTACTTTTCCAAAGATTGTATTCTTTCCAGTATTTACAACAACTCCGATTGCCGTTCCTGAAGAGACAGAGGTTCCCATAAAACAAAGATTATTACAATCTAATGCGCTTTTTGTGTTTTCATTAATTGGAGTAGCAAATTTTTCTACTGGTTCACTTTCGCCAGTTAATGATGATTGGGTAATGAATAAATCTTTAGCTGATAAAATTCTCATATCAGCAGGAATCATGTCACCTGCAGCTAATTTAATAATATCGCCAGGAAGCACTTCTTCGATCGGCATTTCCTTAGTTTGACCGTTACGAATAATAGCAGTTGTTGTTTTAATCATTTCTTTTAATTTTTCACTAGCTTTAGAGCTTTTTCGTTCTTGGAATAATTTAATAATTCCCGAAATAAGAATCATGCTCATAATTAGACCAAAACTGATTCATTGACCAAACTCAATTTTAGTGCGTTCAATAATTGGGGTTAAAATATTTAATAAGGCAATAACAATTAATACAACTGAAAAGGGATTTAAGAAAGCATCGACTAAAACGTTATATCAGTGATCCTTTTTCTTAGTTGCAATGGTATTTAAACCGTACTTTTCTCTCAAATCTTCAATTTGTTCTAACTTCAATCCTTCTTTTGAAGTATCTAAAGATTTAAGTACTTCATTTACATCTTTTTTAGCATATACTAAAAATTGATCATTTTGTGTTTTGGTAATTTTACTAGTGATCTTATTAGTATTTAAAAAACCTTTAGTAGTTGCGTTATTTTTCTTGGCCATTATTTTGTGATATAAAAGCACACAAACTTAACCAATTAGTAAATATTTATCGAAATATTCATAAAAACTTTTTATTGGTAATAAAAATACAACAAAAAGTCTCGGGAACAGATTCAGCATTACTAATTGAAATACTTGCCTCGTGCACTTTCATTACCTCCTATTAAAAAAGTCTTAATCTTAATAAGTTTAGCAAAATGTTGATAAAATATTGATATGAAAAAACTTTTTAGTGATTTAATTGTTTTAAATAACAATAATTTAGCCAATAATACGTATGTATTAATCAATAATAATCAGTGTGTGATTATTGATCCAAGTACATATGAAAATGAATTAAAGAGTTTAATTGATGAAAATAAATATCAATGTGTTGGAATATTGTTAACACATGGACATTTTGATCATATTATGTGTGCATTTAATTTAGCAAACTATTTTGGAATTAAAATATATGCATCAGCCAATGAAAAAGAAGTAATTAATAAGTATTCATGTGCTAAAGAATTATTTGGTATTAATGCCAAAATTTATGAAGAATATGTAACTTACTTTAATGGTAATAATTTAGAAGTTAAGAATTTTAAATTCAATATTCTTCATACTCCAGGGCATACGGTTGGAGGAGTAATTTACATCTACCATAATTATGTTTTTAGTGGCGACACATTATTTATTTATGATGTGGGTCGATGGGACTTACCAACTGGAGACCCAAGGGAATTAATTAAAAGTTTAAAACTAATTAAGAGTGCTGTTCATGATGACCAGTATATTTTGTGTGGCCATGATGATAAATATGTAAAATTTAAAGAAGTTAAACAGTTAAATAGATATTTAAAACAAGTTTAGTATGAAAAAACAACAATCACAATGAGAAAATATAGTTAATGATATGAAACAAAAAACATCCACACACACTGATGTTAATAAGTATGTTAAAGATTTACAATCTAAGGGTGTAAATGTTGATGAAATTCTTGAACAATTTATTAAAATGGCGGACGCTAACCCACATGACATTCGTTCACGTAACTGCGATAGTGGTAAATGTAATGCTATTGATATTGATAAAGAAGGCAACTAAAATAAATAAACAAATGTTTAATTTATATATAAAATATTAAAGAATGAAGCGAATCCCAAAAGCTTCTTTTTTAATTGTCATCAATTATGAAAATTAATGTTCCAATGGTATGTTCGGTATGTAATTCAATTAATTACCGAGTTAAGAAAGAAAAAGCTAATCCCAAACGATTAGAGTTAAGAAAATATTGCCCTAAATGTCAAAAGGTTACTTTGCATAAAGAAAGTCGTTAGGATAATTTATGGAGAAAAAAGAAGATAAGAAAGAAAAGAAACGCTTACGTTTAATGGAAAATGATTACATTAAAAAGCAAGCTGAAAAATTAAAAAAAGCAAAGCATGCACGAAAAGAAATTACTTTAAAATACAAGAAAAAAATTGCAGGAGTTAAGCAAGAATTCTTAACTAACAAGAAAAATCTTGAAAAAACCAAAGTTAAAAAAATTAAATTTGAGTTTAAAGAACGATTATTTAATTTAACTAATCAACGAGATTATGAAATTGCTAAAACTTATTTAACTGAACGTAAACAACGTTATGCTAAGATGCTTGTTGATAAAAGAATTGCCTTTAAAATTTATCATGAAAAGTTAAAAATTGCCAAACAATTATATTTGGATAATTTGGATAAGTTTAAGGCTGATCAAAAACAAGTATTAAAACAAACAAAGGATAAAAAAGAAAAGGAAAAAATTAACTTAGAATTTGAACAAAAAATAACTGAAGCAAAAATTAGTTACAAAAATGCGGAAATTGTTTTACAAGAACAAAGAGATCAAAGTTATGAATACGAAATAGATTCAGGATTTATTTTAAAACGTTGATTCTTTGGAGTTGGTAAGGAATACCAACGAATGAGTTATCCAAGCGCTAAGAAAACATTACGAGATTTCTTTATTGTAATTGTTGTTGCAGGATTTATTGCAGGATTATTTTTATTAATTGATTTTATTTTTACAACATTTTAGGAGTTAGAGACATTTATGAAACAACAAAATAACGATTTATTTCAATGATTTATTATCACAGTAATAGGTGGCAAAGAAGATTCAATTATTCAAACATTAAAAGAAAAAATTGTGAACTTTTCTTATGAAGAATATGTAAAAGAAATTAAAGTATTCAAAACAAAAGTAGTAAAAGAAGAAATTTTTGAAAAAACAAGTGCAGCATTACCAAAAACAATGCGTAATACCAAAACAATTCAATGAACTACTTTGCCAAATGGTTCTTATAAAAAAACGACACAACGAATCACTAACAAGTTTCCCGGATATGTATTTATTAATATGTTAATGGATCCGCAAGTATGATATTGTATTCGTAATACAAACGGTGTGCTTGGATTCGTTGGTTCAAGTGGTAAAGGAGCAATGCCAATTCCAATTAGTATTGTTGAATATGAACAAGTTACTGCTCCAAATAACACTGATGTCAATGATACAACTAACGAATCATTAATTAATAGTGAGACTAATGAACAAGAAAATACAGCTTCTTCTGAAAATACAGAAACAATGAAAGTTATTTATGAATGCCCATTTGTAGTAGGTAATACGGTTCGAATTGCTAGTGGTGCATTTGAAGGTGAAAGTGGTGAAATTAAATCACTTGATAATAGTAAGGGAACTGCAATTGTTCAGATTGAAGTATTTGGACGATCAACTAATGTTGAACTTCCTTATGATCAATTAAAAATCGATGATTAATATGGATGTAAGAGTTGTTAGTAATAAGAACGTAATTAAAATTATTCAAGCTGAAATTGCTAAAGCAGTTTCACATACTGTTGATTTTCTTAATGAAGCTAATATTTCTCATAAGCAAATAAAAATCATTATTGAAAAAACAAAAAATCCTAAATTTGGTGATTTTACTACAAATGTTGCCCTATCAATTGGATTAAAAAAAGAACGAGCATTTTTATTTGCTTCTGAAATTGCTAAGCGACTACAAAATAATAAATATTTTAAAACTGTTAATGCAGTTCAACCTGGTTTTATTAATCTACGCATATCACCATTATTAATGCGTCGTGTTATTGGCGAAGTATTAAAAAAGAAAGATAAATTTGGTAAAAGTAAACGCAATAAACAAACATGACAAATTGAGTTTGTTAGTGCTAATCCAACTGGTTTATTACACATTGGCCATGCAAGAAATGCTGCTATTGGTGATACGCTAGCAAATATTTTAGCTGCATGTGGATATGATGTAGTTCGTGAATATTACATTAATGATGCTGGCAATCAAATTGAAAAATTAGCTTTAAGTGTTTTAATTCGTTACTTAAATCTATACGATCAAAATATTACTCTTCCTGAAGACTCTTATCATGGAAGTGAAATTATTGATGTTGCTGAAGCTTTAAAAAAACTTTTTCACGAACGATATACAGGTTTAAAATTTGATAATGATCATATTATTGTTGCAAGTAGTCAAGAAGAAATATTAAAAAATGAAATTAAGCGTTTTAGTAAAAATTATTTATTAGATTTAATTGCTGAAACACTAGAAAAATTTGGGGTTAATATGGACATATGATTTCCAGAAAGTTTTTTATATAAGAACAATATTATCCCAAGTGTTTTAGAAAAAATGAAAGACAGTATTTATACAGCTGATAACGCCACTTGATTAAAAACTACTTTATATGGAGACGATAAAGATCGAGTATTAATTAAAAGTGATGGTAATTATACGTACTTTTTGCCAGATATAGCTTATCACACCATTAAAATGTCGCGTGGATATGATAAAACAATTGACATTTGAGGTGCAGATCATAAGTCATATGCTGATAGAATGAAAATTGCAATGCAATTAGCGGGTTTTAAAAAAGAACAATTAGAAATTCTAATCATGCAAATGGTACGACTAATTAAAAACGGCGAAGAATTTAAAATGTCTAAACGTACAGGAAATTCATTAACATTAAATGATTTAGTTGAGGCAATTGGTAAAGATCCTGCACGTTGATATTTAGTATCACAGCCAATGACTACTCACTTAGAAATTGATGTTGATAAAGCATTAAGCCATGATAACAACAACCCACTTTATTATGTGCAATATGCTTACGCACGAATTAATCAAATTATTAATAAAACTAAAAGAAAATCGTATTCTTTTTCTAAAGAATTTAGTGAATTAAATAACGAACTTGAACATGAATTGATTACTTATTTAGCAACTTATGAAATGACATTAAATAAGATTGCTCAAAACTTTGAAGTAAATATTTTGACATTATATTTAACAAATTTAGCTAAAACATTTCATGCTTATTATGCACAAGTTAAAATTATTGATGAAACTAATGAACAATTAAGTGAACAACGATTATATTTAGTTAAAGCTGTTGGTCAAGTTATTGCTAACGGATTAAAATTATTAACTATTAAACCATTAGAAAAAATGTAAAATATACTAACTATTACAACATTAGTGGCTAATTGTGTCAGGATGGAAACATAGCAGCACCGTGCATTGATTAATGTGTGTAATAGTTTTTTTATTACGAATAAAAAAAAGATCCAGATTAATATCTGGGCCTTTTTAATGGTTAATTATTTTTTCTTAGATTTGCTTAAAGGATGTAAGTGTTTTTGTCTATTCTTAAACAAAATGATAATGTTATGTTCTTAAACAAATTGATAATCAGTAATTGTTTTGTTAACTAATAATTTACCAATCATACTATTAGTGAATACATATTCATTATTAGTTGCATTAGTATCTTTATTTCATATAATTGGTTGACCTTGATATGTAGTAGTAATTTTACTACCAAAATTAGTTGCATATTCATTAATGCCACCATAATTGTAAACTGCAGCTGGAATTGTTAAATTAATTTTGACTTTTTCATTATTAACTCATAAACTAGGAAATTCACTTCTAGTTACATCTCCATTAACTCGATCAATTTCATTAACAGTAACATTAGCGTTTCCTGCACCAACTTTAACAGTAAATCCGCTTAAATAAACATCACTAATTATTTCAGTTGTTGTACATTATTAATGGTACAGTTCTTAATGATGTACAACGACTAAAAATAAATCTATCAATACTAGTGACAGTACTTGGAATATTAATGCTTGTTAATGAACTACATCGACTAAACGCACCTTCGCGAATGCTAGTAATACTATTTGGAATATTAACACTTGTTAACGTACTGCATCCATTAAAAGCGAAAGCACCAATAGTAGTTAATTAACTATCTGTTTCAAAACTTACACTCGTTAGTGCAGTACAATTTTGAAAAGCAAGTTGTGAAATTCATAAGGCAGTTTTACCACTTTATGTACTAGGAATTGTTATATATCCAGATATGTCTTCTGTATTACTTGGGTAAATATAATTATTTCTATCAAGTTCTTCAGTTGATATTGTTAATAATTGAATTATTCTTATTTTTTAAACTACTGATAACACTAGTCTTAGTACCACTACTAATAATTGCAACTCCACCAATTGTTGCAATTGCTGAAACTAATGAAAACAAATTAATAAATTTCTTTTCATTTCGCATAAAATCTATATAAAACTTTAGTCATTATTCTTATAAACCATGTATATATATGCATCATTTTGATAAGAAAAACACTAAAATATAAAAATTAAAACTAGTTATTTTTATTTTGTGAGTTATTAAAAATATTAACTAATTGATGAAATACTTCAATTGGCTTAATGTCTAAAGGAATTGATAAATTAGTAATAAAAACTTCATTTAAAATATCTAGTAAACTGTTCATGATTGAAGGCTCTTTAAAATAATGTTCTTCAATCAACTTAGCAACTTGTGAGTAATATTTACTTTCATTGTAAGTAAAAGAAAATTTACTTAATAAAAAAGTAAATTCATGATCACTAGCTTTATGATAAACTGTAATGTTTTTATCCTTATAATTTGTTTCCTTTAAAAAAGCTAATAAATTAAAGCGATCATAGTCGCTTATTAACCGATTTAATAGTCATGAATTTATTAAAGCTATTTCTTCAATACTTAAATTATGATCAAACTTATCAAAAAAAGAATTAAGAACTTCTAAATTTAATTTATTACCATTAAAAACATAATCAAAAAATTGCTTACGATTTAGATTTTTAATAAAAATATCATGTAGCTTATTTTTGATTTCATTCTTAGCAATTAATTCAATTTGTTTTAATTCATTAGTTTGTTTAAGTGTTAAATAATGATTGTCAACTAGTTCATTAAATTCACTAATGACTTGATCATATTTTCCATCTTTTAATAACTCTTTAATTAATTGAATTTTATGGCTAATAAATTGCTTTTTATCCATGATATTATTGTCTTCTTATTTTAACTATTTATATAAAATATAAATACTTTGTTTATGAATATTAATAATTTAATGCAACAAGCACAACGCATGCAAAAAGAGTACCAAAAGAAACTAAATGAATTTGAACAAAAAGAATTTGAATATGACTATTCAAATGGAACTGTGATTGTAAAGATTTCAGGTGCACTTAAAATTGTTAAATTAACCATTAATAAAAATTTAATTGATCCTGAAGATGCAATTACTTTAGAAGAAATGGTTAGCGAAGCAATCAATAATGCGATTGAGCTTGTTAATGATCAAAAAAATAGTTTATTGCCAACACCAAATGGCATGTTTTAATCTCTATGTTAGTTATTAAAGAAATTGAGGACTTAATTAATACATTAAAATCATTACCTAATATAACTAGTAAACAAGCTGAAAAAATTGTGTACTATTTATTGAATAGTGATGATGATTTTGTTTCGTCTTTAATCAATAATATTAAAGATCTACGCAAAAACCTACAATTTTGCAATCAATGCAATACAATTTCTTTAACACCAATTTGTCAAATTTGTAGTAATAAAGCAAGAAACCAAAACCAATTATGTATTGTTGCTACAAGTAATGATGTTGATAAAATTGAAGCAACAAATTCATACAGTGGTTTATATTTTGTTTTGCATCAAGAAATTAGCGTTAAATCAAAAACTCCTCTTAATCAGAATTTGACTAGTAAACTGTTAAATTTAATTAATAAAAAAGATATTAAAGAGATAATTATTGCTACTAATTGAACTCCAGATGGTGAAGCAACTGCTATATTCTTAAAAGAATTAATTAAGCATCGTATTGGTAACAAAGTTAATATTTTTCGTTTAGCTGTTGGACTACCAATTAATTCAGCATTAAATTATGCTGATAATGAAACACTGACACATGCATTAAAAAACAAGACACAATATTAGTTTATGGAACATTTATTAGAAATATTAAATAAATATTGAAATGACATTAATTATCACTTTGATGTTAGTTTATTTAGTAATTTTCGTTTAGATGATTCTAAAATAATTACAAACTTAATCAAAAAACGTTTAAACTTATTAAAAAAATCATTAACACAGTGAGAATATGAATATTATGGTCTAGAACGTCCGAGCGTTAGTGATTATCAATACGATGTTACTTTAAAAGAATTAAATGCTTGAGAAACATTATTTATATCTTTAAAAACCTTAAATTCACCAACTAATCGAGTTGGGGGCGCTGCTAGCAACCGTTTTAATAAAGTCGCTCATAAATTACCAATGCTATCACTTTCTAATGTTTTTAATTACGAAGAATTAAAACATTTTGATGAAACTATTAATAAAGTAACTGGAGATATTGATAATCAATATATTGTTGAACCAAAATTTGATGGGTTAAGTATGTCATTAATTTATTCTAAGGGTAAATTAATACAGGGATTAACACGAGGAGATGGAAAAATTGGTGAAGATGTTACCAATAATATTCGCGTTATTAACAACATCCCACAAACGATTAATAACGATTTAGAACGCTTTGAAGTTCGTGGAGAAATATTTATTGATTTTGACACTTTTAAAAAAATTAATGATTCAATTGTTGATGAAAAAAAGAAGTTCGCGAATCCACGAAATGCAGCAAGTGGAACATTGCGCCGACTTAATAGTGATCTAGTTAAGGAACGAAATCTAAAATTTGTAGCTTATTATATTCCTGACTATAGTAATTTAAAAGCTTTAAATATTAGTAAACAAAGTGATGTTATTACATCCTTAAAACAATTAGGTTTTTTTACTAGTAGCGATACCTATCTAGTTGAAAATATTGTTGAAGCTTATAAAAAGATCGAACTTTTAGAAAAAAATCAAGACAAGATAAGTTATCCAATTGATGGAGCAGTCGTTAAATTGAATAACATTTATCTTTATGATGAATTAGGAAAAACGAGTAAGTTTCCTCACTGAGCAACAGCCTACAAATTTGCTCCAAAATTAGCACAAACTAAAATTAAAAACATTTATGCTACTGTTGGAAGAACAGGGAAAATAACTTATGTAGCTAACCTCGAACCAGTTAGTTTATCAGGAACAACAACAAGCAATGCAACACTAAATAATGCAGAGTATATTGCAAATAAAGATATTCGCATTAATGATACAGTTGAAATATTTAAAGCTGCAGAAATTATTCCTTATGTTTCTAAAGTAGTTATTGAAAAAAGACCAAGCAATACCGAACCATTTAAACCAATTACTAACTGCCCAATATGCCATTCATTATTGGAAAAATATGAAGATGAAGTAGACCAATATTGTATTAACATTAATTGTCCTTCACGAATTGTTAATTCCATTATTTTCTTTTGTTCAAAAATGGCAATGGATATTGCTGGATTAAGTGAAAAAACTATTGAAAAACTTTACCAAAATGGTTATATTAAATCATTAGTTGATATCTATAAACTAAATCTTCATCGCGAAACAATTGTAAAAAATATCTACAATGATAAATATTTAGTATTTAATAAAATCATTAACGCTATTGAAGCTAGCAAAAACAATTCACTAGAAAAATTATTAGTTGGTTTAGGAATTCATAATGTTGGGAGTGTTACTGCTCTTGAATTGGCAAAACACTTTAACACTATTGATGCACTAATGAATGCATCAATTACTGAATTAAAACAAATTAATCACATTGGTAATGAAAACGCTCGATCAATTTATGATTATTTTCAAAATGAAAGCAACCACCAATTGATTAATGATTTAAAAACTTTAGGCGTTAATATAAATTACATTAATAAAACTAATGTTTCTCTTGAAGATAAAGCTTCTCCATATTATCAAAAAACATTTTGTATTACAGGTATGTTTGATATCCCAAGACATGAAATTGCAAACATTTTAATTCACAAATACGATGCAAAAGTTGTTAATAGTGTTACTAAGAGTTTGAATTATTTAATTGTTGGTGCAAATGGTGGAAGTAAAAAAGATAAAGCACTTAAATTAAATATTCCTTTAATTGAAGAAAAAATATGATAAATTAAAAGTATTGATTATGATTAAAATTAAAGATTCATCAAGTGGTGTATATCTACCGCTTGATGAAAGCAAAATTACAATTTATAACTGTGGACCAACAGTTTATAATGATGTTCACATCGGTAACTTACGACCGGTAATTACCATGGATGTTTTGTATCGTTACTTAAAAGCAATAAAACATGATGTTTTCTATGTGCATAACATTACTGATATTGATGATAAGATCATCAATAAAAGTATTGAAACAAAGCAAGAAGAATTAAAATTAAGTGATCATTATTTTCATGAATATTTAAAAATTTTAGACCAATTAAATATTCTAAAAATGGATGTTTTACCAAAAGTTAGTGACAATATTGATGGCATCATTGAATTCATCAAAAAATTAGTTGAAAATAAAAGAGCATATGTTGTTGATGGAGATGTTTATTTTGATGTTAGCCAAAACAATAATTATGGCGTTATTAGTGGACAAAAAACCGAAAACTTACTAAAAGGTGTAAGAAAAGAAATTGATGATAAAAAACATAATCCATTAGATTTTGTTTTATGAAAGAAAACTGATAAAGGAATTAATTGAGTTACTGAATGAAATGATTGTGGTCGACCTGGATGACATACTGAATGTGTATATTTAATTAATAAATTTATTGGTAAAAATGTGGTTATACATGGTGGTGGAGTTGATTTAAAATTTCCACATCACGAAAATGAAAATGCTCAAAACTTAGCAATGAATAATTTACCATTAGCTAAAATTTGAATGCATGTTGGTCATATCAATGTTAATAATGAGAAAATGTCTAAATCACTAAATAACTTTGTTTTAGCTAAAGACATCCTAAAAGAATTTGATGCTAATACAATACGTTGATTTTTTTATCAAACTAAATACCAAGCTCCACTTAATTATTCAATTGAAGTAATGAATAGCGCAAAAAAAGATATTAGCAAAATTATTAAAACAATGAATTATGCATTAATTAATTTATATTGATTAAAACGTGAATATGTTTCAAAAAACGATGAATTACCAAACGAAGTAATTGAAGCACTTAATGATGATTTGAATTTACCGAATGTTGTAACTTATATTTATCAAATAGTTAAACAGCTTTCACAATTAATTAATAAAAAAGACGGTCAAGGAATTCAAAACAATTTAAATAATCTATTAAGTATATTTAATGTTTTAGGTTTAACTTATACCAATCCATTAACGAACAATAAAGAAGTGATCAAAGTAATTAAAAAATGAAAATTAGCAATGGATAATAAGGACTACAATTTAAGTGATTTAATTCGTAGCGAATTGAAAAAAGAAGAAATTATTTAAATAAAATTGAGTAGATGTATAAACAATCTGCTCTTTTTTTCTTTAATATATTTGTCCCAAAAAAGTGTAATTTTTGGCAACTAAAAAAAGCAATTTAAAAATTTATTATTAGTAATTTTTTGACCAAAAATAATTTTGATCAAATTATGGAATCTGCTAAACAAATCGAAAAAGAAATTAATAAACTATAAATAAAAAATAGTGTATTCAACACTATTTATTTTTATTCAGTAACATTTTGTTCATTAGTAGTTGAAGCTTTTGGTGTTGAAGCTTCTTCTTCACTCATTAATTCACGTTTAAAGATTGCTACGTCACGAACCTTGTCACCATCATCTAAATTAACTAATTTAACGCCTTGAGTATTTCTTCCAGCTTCACGAATTTCGTCAACACTGAAACGAATTACTTTATTTTTGTTAGTGATAATAAGAACTTCATCAGTTTGGTTAACGGCTTTTGTAGCTGCAAGTGAACCGGTTTTGTTAGTTACTTTAATGGTTTTAGTTCCTCCAGTGCCTCGGTTAGTCATTCGGTATTCACTGATTGGTGTTAATTTACCAACACCGTTGACTCCGATTGATAGCAAGAATTCTCCGGCATTTGAAGAAGTAATATCAATTAATTCTTCTTTATCACGCAAGCGAATTCCTCTAACACCAGCTGCTGTTCTTCCCATTGGACGAACTAATTCACTATTGAAACGAACCACTTGTCCATTAGAAGCACTTAGAAGAATTTCATCATTTTCATTGATATGAATAACATCAATTAAACGATCTTCTTCGTTTTTAAAGCTAATACAACGTTTACCATTAGCCATAATTGATACGTATTCGCTTAAACTTGTTTTTTTAACGGTACCTTGTTTGGTTGCAAAGAATAAATATTGATTAGCTTCGTATTGTTCGATTGGTAAAAGTGTAATTACTTTTTCATCACGTTCAATACTTGGAATAACTTCAAAAGCTGGGTAACCTTTAGCAGTTCGACTGCCAACTGGGAATTGGTGTCCACGCACACGATATACTTTTCCTTTATTAGTAAAGATTAAGATGTCTTTATGAGTATTAGCAACAACAATGCGGCTAACGTCATCATCTTCATAAGTGCTTGCTCCAATAACACCGACTCCACCACGACGTTGGTTACGATAAGTGTCAACAGGAAGACGTTTAATATATCCACGGTTAGATAGTGTTAATAAAATATCAGTTGGTTTGATTAAATCTTCATCAGTAATATCAATATTAACATCACCATTAATTTCAGTTAAACGTGCATCTCCATAACGTTTATTAAGTGTTTCAAGACGAGTAATAATGTCATTAATTTGTTCATTACGGTCACTTAAAAGAACATTGAAATGGTTAATTTCGTTAGCTAGAGTATTAATTTCATCTGTAATTTTATTGCTTTCAAGACGGTTTAATGCTTTCAGTCGCATTTCCATGATCGCTTTAGCTTGTTTTTCATCTAATGGGAATGATTTCACTAAATCATTAATGGCTTCAACATCATCATTAGCATTACGAATAATTTTAATAACTTTATCAATATTTTTACTTGCAATGTCAAGACCTAATAAAATATGTTTGCGACTACTTGCTGCATCTAGATCAAATTTAACACGTTTAGTTAAGACATCTAATTGGTGATCAAGATAAATTGTTAAAGCTTCTTTAATGTTTAATAATTTTGGTTCATTATTAACAAGTGCTAGCATGTTAACTGGGAATGAAGTTTGTAATTGCGTTTTTTTAAATAATTGATTAACTAATACTTCTGGAGATACATCACGTTTAGTTTCAATCACAATTCGAATTCCTTCACGACTACTTTCATCACGAAGATCGCTAATACCAGTTAATGCACGTTCAGGATTATCTTTATCTTCAACAAGTTCAACAATTCGATTAATTAGACTAGTTTTGTTAACTTGGTAAGGAATTTCATGGAAAATAATTGTACTCTTACCAGTTGATTCGTTTGTAGTATACGTGTACTTAGCACGCATAATTACACTACCACGACCAGTTTTAAAGTAATCATCAATTCCTTTTAAGCCAACAATTTGTGCTTTTGTAGGGAAATCAGGACCTTTTAAGACAGTTTTAATTTCATCAATTGTGCATTCAGGATTTGTTGCTACCATTTTAATAGCGGCAACTAATTCACCCAGGTTGTGTGGAGGAATGTTCGTTGCCATTCCAACAGCAATTCCGCCAGTTCCATTAGCTAATAGGTTGGGAAATAAACTTGGTAAAACAACCGGTTCAGATTCACTACCATCATAGTTATCAACAAAATCAACAGTGTTTTTGTCAATATCAGTTAGCATTGTTTCAGCTACTCGACTCATGCGAATTTCTGTATATCGCATTGCCGCAGCACTATCGCCATCAATTGAACCAAAGTTTCCATGACCATCCATTAGCATATATCGCATGCTAAAGTCTTGTGCCATTCGCACCATTGTTTCGTATACAGCACTATCACCATGTGGGTGATATTTACCGATAACTTCACCAACTAGCCGTGCTGATTTTTTATAAGCACTAGTTGGACGCATACCTAGTCCATATGCAGCGTATAATACTCGCCGATGAACTGGTTTAAATCCATCGCGAGCATCAGGAAGTGCCCGAGCAACAATAACACTCATTGCATATTCAAGGAAGGAATTTTTTAATTCACTAACAATTGGTTTATCAATGATATGTGTTTTGCTTAAATCATCTTTAATGATTTGTTCATTATTATTGTTGTTGTTTGACATAAATAATTTTGCTTCCTTTCATTATGCATCAATGTTTTTAACGAATTTAGCATTAGCACTAATAAATTCTTTTCGTGGTAAAACATCATCACCCATTAAGAAACTAAATTGTTTATCAGCTTCAATAGCATCCTTAATGCTAAAACGATTTAGTTTGCGGAATTTTGGGTCCATTGTTGTTTCTCACAATTGGTCAGGATTCATTTCACCCAACCCTTTATAACGTTGAATATCAATTTTTGTATTTGAGTTAGCTTTATTTTTTAATTCATCTAATTCGTTGTCACTATAAGCGTAGGCAACTTTTTTATCTTGTGTAAATTTATAAAGTGGAGGGATCGCTGCATAAACGTGTCCATGTTCAATTAATGGCCGCATATAACGGTAAAAGAACGTTAATAATAAGATTCGAATATGTGCTCCATCGACATCAGCATCAGTCATGATGATAATTTTGTCATAACGAATTTTAGTTAGAACAAATTCATTACCTGCTGCAGCCCCAATTGCAGTAATTAATGCGTTAATTTCTTCAGATTTATAAACTTGATCAGTTTTAGCTTTTTCAACATTTAAAATTTTTCCTCTTAAAGGAAGAATAGCTTGATAGTATCGGTCTCGACCTAATTTAGCACTTCCTCCCGCACTATCTCCTTCGACAATGTAAAGTTCACTAATTGTATGGTCTTTGGTTGTACAATCAGCTAGTTTACCAGGAAGTGAATTGGAACTAAATGGTGATTTACGACGAATTAATTCTTTAGCTTTCATTGAATCGATTCGTGCTCGTCGTGCTTGACTTACCTTTGTTAAAATGGTTTTAGCATGTTCAGGGTTTTCATTTAAGAATTTTTCAAGAACATAACTTGTTACATCTTTTACAACTTTACGTACTTCAGTGTTACCTAATTTTTGTTTAGTTTGTCCATCATATTGCGGATCGGGGTGTTTAACACTAACAATGGCAGCAAGACCTTCAATTACGTCATCTTTAGTAAATTCTTCTTCTTTAGTCTTAATGAACTTAGTTCGTAAAGCGTAATTATTTAATTCACTAACAATTGCCGCTTTAAAACCTTCTTCATGGGTTCCACCTTCATCAGTAGAAATGTTATTACAGAATGTATATAAACTTGATGTATACATAGCATTGTATTGCATTGCAATTTCTACACGGATATTAAAAATTAATGGTTTAGACGGATCTTTAGGATCAACACGGTTAGCACTTTTTGCATTAACAGCTTTTTCACCAAAAACAACATCACTAAATAACGAACCTTTATCTTTATTAATATCTTTAACGTAAGCAATAATTCCTTCAGGAAAGTGGTATTCAACTTTTGAACCTAAATTTTCATCAATAAGAATAATTCGGGCATTTTTATTTAAATATGCTAAATTACGTAATCGACTTTCAATAACATCGTGTTCAAATGGAACATTTTCCATAATAGTGTAATCAGGGATAAATTCCACTTTTGTTCCTTGTTTTTTACTAACTTGGCCTAAGGTTTTCAATGGTACAGTTAATTTACCGCCATTTTGGAATTCAATATAGTATTCAATGTTGTTTCTTACAACTCATACACGCATTAATTTACTTAAAGCGTTAGTAACACTAGCCCCAACACCATGAAGCCCACCAGAAGTTTTATATGCTTCATTATCAAATTTTCCCCCAGCATGTAAAACTGTTAATACAACTTCAACAGTTGGTTTTTTAGCCTTTGGATGAATATCGATTGGAATTCCTCGGCCGTTATCTTCAACAATAACTGAACCTTGTTTAGTTAAAGTGACAATGATTTCATCACCAAAACCACTAGCAATTTCATCAATGGAGTTATCAACGATTTCCCAAATCATGTGGTGTAAACCATTGATTCCACTACTTCCAATGTACATTCCAGGACGCTTACGAACTGGTTCAAGACCTTCAAGGATATCAATACTTTCAGCATTATATTCTTTGATCTGACTTTGGTCAAATTCTTCTTCTACATCCATTAACTCAACATCTTGGTTAATGGCTTCTTCTTCAGTTAAAATTTTTTGTTCGTTACTCATATTAATAACTTTCTTTTTTAATTACAATTAGTGTGTTTTTAATCATAATTTCATCATTTGGATAAAGTTTTTTACCGCGACGTTTTTCAATTACACCATTAACATATACATTGTTGGTAACAAGAAAATTTCGGGCATATCCACCTGTAGGAATGAAATTAAGAAGTTTTAATAATTGCTGTAATTGAATGTATTCAGTAGTAATATTAAAAACACACTTTTGTTTCATGCGTATATTATATATATTAATATATTTAATATATTTATATATTAACTTATATATAAATAAATACAACACAAAAATACTAATGCTTATTAGTTTAATCAATTGTTTTTATTCAATAAAAATATTAGTTTAATGCATCTAAACTATTATCTTTAACTTAGCATAGTTTTATCATTTAATCGGTTGATAATAACGAATACCAGTGTGATATCTATATAAATTTCTTTACAACAGTGTCTTCAAAATATCAACTTATAGTGGTTAAAATTATTTGCTTTAACTTCAGTATCAATTTTTATTTCTACATACTAGTATTGACACATTATGTTCAATGCTAATTAATACTTCAAAATATTTGTTATTTTTTAATAATATGACTAATAATTAGTTTATTAATTTAATCTTTTGCAGTTATGTAGTTATGATTAGGATGAAATAATTCCTAAAATTGATTTAATTTAAACAATTACAAATTTTTATTTATAGATTTTGATTTAATTATTACTACTGATTTGAATGCCAAAAGCCATCAGGATTAATGATAAAGCCATAATGAATAGTAAAACACATATCATTGACCAAAATAAATTAATATTAGCTTTAATCCATCTTTTAATCGCATTTGGTGTATTTTGTATTTCAAATGGTGAATAAGGATGACGAAAACGGTAAATTGTTGCAATAAGCGCAAAAACTAGCAAAATTGCAAAAAAAATACCGGTACACAAAAATGCAACTTTTGTTGTATCCATTGACAAAATTTATACTTAAATAAAAAAAGTTAAATTAAATTAATTTAACTTCTTTCATTACTTTTTCAATGCCACTAATAGCATCATCTTCATCCACACCTTTAGCTTGGATTTCAATTTTATTATTAGTTTTAGCACCTAAAGCCATTAAGTTAATTAGTGATTTAGCATTTGCAGTTCGTCCATCAATAATAAAAGTGATTTCACTTTTATATTTACTAGCTTCATTTGCAATTTTACTTGCAGGACGAGCGTGAATTCCAATTGGATCAATAATTTTTACAACAGTTGATTTCATATAATTATTTATTGTATAAAAGTAAATAAATATAGAAGCATTTAATTAATTTTCAATGGATAAAATGAAAAAGGAAAAAAAATCTTTTAGCAATAAAAAACCAGTTCTTAACGAGAAAGAAAAGAAAATTTCTTTCTTTAGTGCTATTTTATTAGTGATTGGAAGCACAATTGGAGCTGGTATTTTTGTTAAAAATGAAGAAATTATTGGCAACAATAGCGGAAGTTTAATTTTTGTAATTATTTCATGATTATTATCGATCATTGCTGTTGTTTGCATGGGGATAAGTTTAATTGAAATTAATTCAGCCAGCAAAAATGCTAATTTAGGAGTAATTGGATGAATTAAAGATTTTGGTAATAAATTTTTATTTAAAAGCGGTAAATACTTTATGGCTTTTATTTATTTACCAATTAACTTGTTCGTCATGCCTTTGTATGTAGTTCAAACAATTCAAGATGCATTTGGATGGCAAACTGAATGGTGGATTAGTTTTATTATTGCACTGTCATTAGTATTGTGATTTACCATCATTAGTGGTTTTTCAACAAAAGCGTTGAATATTCAAAATTGAATCATTACTAGTGTTAAGTTTATTCCAATTGTTTTTGCTATTTTAATTGGTTTTATTTTATATGGTATTAATAAAAGTGGAGCAACTCCTCCAAGTCCTTGACCAGTTCTAGATTGAAACCAAGGTAGTCACCAATTATTAACAAGATTAGTTCCTGGTTTAGGAATTATTGGTAGTTTACCGTCAATTATTTTTAGCTTTGATGGTTTCTATACAACTGCAGGAATGCAAAGCGAAATGAAAAAACCTGAAAAAACAGGTTTAGCAATTGTTAGTGGATTATTAATTGTTTCTGTGATTGATTTGCTAATTACTGTCTCTTTATTATTATGCTCAACTGGTAAAGTTGGTAGCATTACTTTTTTTAATGAACACCGATGGGTTCTAGCAACAATAAACATTATGATTGCTTTTGGAATTCTAGGGATTATTAATGGATATAGTGGATATAATCCACGTTATTATGAAGGTTTAATTTATGCAAACGAATTAAAAGTTTTTAAAAAATGAGAAAAACAATTAAACCCACACCGACCAGTTGTAGGTGTTAAATTAGTATTATTGACAGTAATTCCTGCTTTTATTGTTTTAAGTATCATTGGTGCTTTTGCTTTTATTGATACAACAGGATATGGAACGGTTGAAATTTTTAATATTTTTACAAATAAACCAGCAACTGGATACAATGATGGTAAGTATGCACTTGGTGGTAATTTAAATAATTTATATTCGTTCTGTGATACGATGGCTAATTGAACATCAATTTTAATTTTTGGATTTATTACAGTTGTTTTAATTGGTGGAATTATTAATAGAAAAACTAAAAAACTTCAAGTTAAACAGCTTAAAGGTTTTACCATCTATGCATTAATTAGTTCAATTATTATTGGTATATCAATTATTTATTTAGTTGTTTCAGTATTTGTTAACATTGCTTTAGTAATTAGCTGACATAAAGATATTGGCCAAGCCGTTAGTAATGAAACATATCAATACAAACAATGAATTAAAGATCTATTAGGGGTAACAATTTCACTAGGTGTATTAATACTTTTTATTGTGGTTATGACATTACCAAGTTATTTAGAAATTAGAAAAGAAAGACTAGATCATAATAGAAAATAAGAATTATTCACTTTGAAAAATTATTGTGTTATTTTTATTAACTGGTTGTTAATTCACAAAATACTGAATTAGTTCATTATGTAGAAAACAAACCAATTGCTTTTTTTCTTATATGTATTTTTAGTTAGTATTATGATGTGAATTTTCGAACGATATTTAAAACAACTTATACCATAATTCTAGTAGAAAAATAGTTGTTTCGTCACTTGCTATTAATACGTTTTTGTGTTATTCACTATTCATTTATTATTGATATTAAGCATATCTATTAATGCTAAATTGATAAATTCTTCAGTATCATTAAAAATAAAATTGTTTAAATCACAACTTAGTTAATAAGTTAATATGTAATTAATTTTTCATTTTGTGTAATTTAATTATTGTGCATGCATAAATGCGATTGAAAGAATGGAGCTATAAAACGCGCCATGCTGAAAAAAATAGATTTACTTAATAAAAAAAATAGCAAAATCAATTGCTATTTTATAACTTAATTGTTAATTATTTGTCTTTATTTTTTTATTTTATTATGTCTAATAATGAAATACACAGCCACACCAGTAACCATTAATAAAATAATAGCTATTCCAATATAAAGACCTGTATAGTTATATGGTTGATTTATTACATTGGGAGATAAATCAAACATGACAGTTTTGGTGTATAAGATGTTGTTTTTATCTTCAAGAGATACAGCCATAGGAATAGTAGCAGTTGGTTCAATATCAATTAATTGTTTAATAATAATGTGTAATTGATTTTTATCTTGATCAATATTAACATTTTCTACATGATACATTGTTTCATTTAAAGTGACATTAAAATTAAATTGGTCAAGAGTATTTTTAAAACCACTACCTAATTGTAAGTTAACATAAAAAGTATTATTTTTGCAATTACCAAAGTGAGCAATATCAGTTAATACTTTAATTTTATAATCCATTTTGTCTACACTATTTTGGGCAAATGAATGAATAAAAATATTATCATTCAAATGACTAGAAGTAGTATCAAAAGTAAAAGCAAAGTAAACTTCTGGATTTTCATTATTTAAAGTATATAAAGTCATACTATATGATTGAGAATTATTAGTTGACTTTTGTTTAGTTAAAACCATTTTATATTGGTAAAGAGTGGTTTCTGAAATATTAGGAAATTTAATACTAAATAAATATATACATCCAATGTCCATTATTTCACTAGTAGCATTAATATTCACAATAGCATTACTTAAATCCTTTTGACTACTTATATCTGTTGTATATTTAACTACACTATTAGTGAAGAAATGGTCAATTTTATCAATTAAACCAGTTTCATCAGTAAAATTAGCCATTAAACAATCATTTGTAGTTCAAAAACCTTGATAATTAGTTTGATTGACTTTAAATCTTCAATCGGTTCAATTAATATCACTTCCATTAGTTGGATTAGTTGTTGTTAATGACATAGTGAAATTATTATTCAATTGGTGATTCTTAGTCATTACTAATGAAGTAGTAGAAACAATACCAAGACTAGTTAAAGTCAATAATACTGGTCAGACTTTTTTTAAAGATTGGAAGATTTTCATAAGTTAATAAGATTAACTTAATTATAGATATCAAAAATAATAATCCACTAAAATGAGTTATTATTTTAATTTCATTAAAGAGAAAGATTATTTTACTTTATCTTTATTTTCTTGATATTCAGCCATTATATTAATAGCTTCTAGATCTTCTTTGTAATTATCAGCATTCATTTTAGCTAATTTATCTCTACCTAATTAGTCTGTTGGGTCAGTTTTCTTATGTAATTTCTTTAAGTTTCTTCTGTTTCTCACTTTAATAAAAGTATAAACAGATAATCAACTTAATAAAATTAAAGCTAAACTACCACAAACACAACTAATAATCAGAACAATTTTACTGTTATTATTTGGTGTTGGGGTTGGGGTTGGGGTTGGGCTATCACTGTAATCTACAATCCAAGTTAAATTGTGACTAGTCACCATTTGTTTTTCATTGTATAGTGAAACCATAAAATCCATTCTATCTGTATTAGGTGATAATTCCTTGATTTGTTTTAGATTAATAGTAATTAAACCATTAGCAACATCCCAAGAATATTCAGCTTCATAGTATTCTTTATTAAAGTTGAAGTTCATTTGTCAACCAGATGCTTTATGTTTGTATTGTTCTCCAGTTTTGAAAGTTCAGATAGTATGACTTCCCACTTCATTCTTTAACTTGTAAATATTAAGTTCATTACCAGTAATTGAATAGTCTAATTTATCTACTTGACTTGGACTTCAACTTGGTAATAAATAGTCTTCTTTTAATTCTGTATTTCCATAATAAAAAGTTCAAATTTGGTAAAACTCAGTAGTTTGATTGTCTTGTAAGGTCATAGCAACATCATAAATATTCTTATCACTTTTGTGAATGACTAATAAATAGTGTTGAGTTAAAGATTCATTTAAGTTTGGATAATCAACAGTCATTTCATAAGTGATATCATTCTTATCAGCTGAATAAGAGATTTGTCTAGATGTAATAATAGCTTGTTGTAAATGTTCTACACTTCTAGTTAAGGAATATTTAATGATAGCATGGTCAAACCAGTTAGCTAAATCTCCACCAGTAAGAAGGTTATTATTTAAGATAACCTTCATATTCATAGTATCACCTCTTGTATAAAAGCCTCTATAATTTTCTTGACTTGTCATTCAGTCAATACTTAAATATTGAATATCATGATCATTACCTTGTACAGTAAAATTACATGGTTCACTATCATATGTAAAACCAGTAGTTGGATCATTAAAAGTCATAATTAGACTATCATTAAAGGTGTGCTCTGTTTTAGTATTTAATTTAATATTGGCTGTAATGAAATTATATCCAATACTCTTATCAGCAATTCTTACAGTTGTAGTATACATTTCAATATGACTACTAATGAATTTGTAAGTTAGTTTAAGATTTCTTTCTAGTACTAATTCTCTATAAATTAAGCTACTACCAATATTTCATCTGACATCAATTCTATCTCCAACTTCTTTCACAGATTGAGCTGTTTGGGAAGTAATAACACTGACATTAGATCCATTGAGTAAATCATACACTGGGTTATCGCTTTCATAAGCCTCATTATCTTTGTTATAAATTAAATGACTTAAACTATCAACTATGGTAGTGTAAGTGGCTTCAGTTTCACCATTCTTTTGTCATAATAACCCTAAGTTCAATCAAGTATAAAAGTTATTATCTTGGTCACTATTACTGCTCATAGCTAAGTAAACTTGATTAGTAATTGGATCATATTTTAAATAGGATTGTTGAGCTAATTTATTCCCATTAGCTAATCCACATGTCATTCCGATTTGGTTAGTCAATTTACTTTTATATTTATTAACAAATTGTATCTGTCCACTAAATGGAGTAGTGACATCACCTTCTGTACTAAAAGTAAAAGAAGTATGACTAGTGAAGTCACCATCCATTAAGATATTAAATGGCAAAGCTTGATATCTATTATCCCAGTTTAAATGAAATTGATTAGTAATACAAGGAATAATAGTGTCTTCACCTTCTTTATTACTCAAAATGTTATTACCTCTAGAATTGATTAATTTTTCAACACCAGAAATTTTATGAATGCCTAAAACAAAATTGGTAGCACTTACTGTGATGCCACCTTGAAGTTGTGATAGGTCATTATTAACAATACTAGCTACACTTACTCATTCATTTGGTGTTAATTTACTAAAATTCAAATCATGTTTAAAACTTAAATCAATACTGACATTATTAGTAGTGTAAGTACTTCTTAAATACTTAAATTGAAGTCCATATTGTTGGTTACTATCATAAAAAATTTTTAAACCATCATCAAGTAGGTTGATAGGAAACATTTTTTGGAAACTGACATTACTAAAATGGAAATTTAAGTTCTTTAATTTAACATTGGTATCAGTTAATTTACTACAAGTTACAATCTGTCTATCTAATTGTTCGTTTAGACCTGTTGAATATGTAGATTTAATAGCAACATTACTACCAGCAAATGCACTTAATCACAAAAATGTTGGTAATAAGATTTTAAGATATTTTTTATTTAGAAATTTCACATTAATCAGATTGTAGTATTAAATATAAAAAGTAAGAATTAAAAACTTTTTTATTAATACAGTTAATTGGCTTTTAATCAAAGTTTACATCTAATTTACCATTGCAATATTGAAAAAAATTTATTGTATCTATAACATTTTTTTAATAAAAAATAAGCGATATAGATCGCTTATTTAGTTTAAGAATAATTATTATTATCGAATACGAATGCTTGGACCCATTGAAGCACTGATATAGATTGATTTAATATATTCACCTTTAATAGTACTTGGACGTTTTGAAGCAATAAAATTAATCAATGCTTCAATGTTTTCAACTACATCAGTATCTTTAGCATCAACTTTTCCTACAACCATATGTACATTACCATATGTATCAGTTCGATAAGTTGATTTTCCACCCTTGAATTCTTTAATAGTATCAATCACTTTAGTAGTAATTGTTCCTAATTTTGGGTTAGGCATTAAACCTTTTGGACCAAGAATTTTACCAAGTTTTGACAATTTTGGCATGAATTTAGGACTAGTAATTAGAACATCAAAATCTAATCATCCATCTTTAATTTCAGCAATTTTTTCATCACCACCAAAGAAATCAGCTCCGGCTTTTTTAGCTTCAGCTTCACTAACACTATCATCAATCACTAAAATTCGATTAACTTTTCCATAATAATGTGGTAAAGTCATTGTTCCTCTTAATTGTTGTTCAACTTTAGTTGTGTCAACATTTAATTTAATGGCAATATCAATTGCTCCTTTAAATTTACTGAATGAAGTCTTTTTAGCTAATGCTACAGCTTCAGCTACTGAATAAATTTTCTTAGAGTCAACAAGTTTTTTAGCTTCTAAATATTTTTTACCGGCCATAAATTAGTTAGCTCCTTTCATTTTTTCAGTTTTACGTGGAGTTAAATCAACATCCTTGATCTTAATTCCCATTTGCTTTGCTGTTCCTGCGATCATTCTTAATGCACCTTCTTCATCATAGGCATTAAGATCAGCCATTTTAGCTTTAGCAATTTCTAAAGCTTGTTCTTTAGAAATAGTTGCAACATTATCAGTTAATTGATTTTTACCAGCTTTTTCAATTTTAGCAACACGTTTTAATAAAACGCTTGCTGGAGTTGATTTAATGACGAAATCAAATGTTTTATCTTGGTAAGCGGTAATTATACATGGAACAACATCACCATTACGATCTTTACGAGTTAAATCGTTAAATTGTTTAGTGAATTCAGCCATGTTAATTCCAATTGATGCTAATGCTGGTCCTGGTTTTGCTTGGCCACCAATTAATTGAATCTTGGCAATTCGAGTAATTTTCTTTTCTTTTGCAGCCACAAGTATAATCCTCCTATTTGATTAGCTCTACGTGGTTAATAGCGTAGTAATTTCTACTACTCCCACACGCTACAATATTTAAATTGTATATCTGCAAAATTACTTTTGCGATATGCTATATATGATACATATATTTTTAAAAATAAAAAACAACCAGTTTGTTTAGACGACCAATTATTTATTAGCTTCAACTTGCTTACGATATTGATTGCGTAGTTCATTAATTGAAACTAATTTACCATTTCGATAGACACTAAAGTAATCAAAACCATTTAAACGATTGGTTTTATTAGATAGTAATCCAGCCATATCATGCATTGAAACGGTTTTATTTTCAAAGGTTAAATAACCTTTTTCATTGGCTAATAATGCTTGTTTACCATTTTTATGCACAAACGGTTCATTAATTTTAAAAATGTTATTTCCAACCATTTCTTTAAAAGAAACTTTAATTGGTTCAATATCAGCAGTTGCATTATTAATATCATTAACTTCATTTAATGTTGAATTAATACGTTTAATACCATACTTAACGTATTTTTCATCCATTTCAATCATTGTATAACGACGATTAGTCATTTTACATGCAACAGCAGTAGTCATTGTTCCACCAAATGGATTAATTACTAAATCGTTTGGTCTTGTAAAAAGATTGATGATACGTTTAATTAAAGCAATGGGTTTTTGTGTTGAATGCAATTTGTTGCCATCACTATCTTTAAGACGTTCATTACCACTACAAACTGGGAAAGTTCATACTGAACTCATTTGTTTTCCGTTATTTAATAACTTACCAGTTTTGTAATTAAAAGTAAATTTAGATTGTTTTGATTTTGAAGCTCAAATAATAGTTTCATAACTATTATTTAATCTTGAACCACTAAAATTAGGAGTGTGATTAGATTTTAATCAAACGATATCATTAATTACTCAAAAACCTAATTCACGAAGAATGTTACCAATTTCGTAAATTGATTGCATTCCAGAAATGACACAAATTGTTCCATTTTTTTTAATAATCTATGAATCTCTTTTAATCAGTTTTTAGTAAATTTTTTATATTTATCAAAAGAAGGAAAAAACTATCTCACTTATCCTTGTAACCATTGTAACATCAGAAATTTGTTCTTTGTTTATTTGTTCAAGATAAAAATTTTTATTTTTAGTAAAGAGTTCATCAACAAATCACATAGAAGCACAAATCTTTTTATTTGGATAAATATTTTTAACAGCAAGAATTTTATGAATAAAGTTTAAAATTTGTCCACGTTTTTTAGTTGAATCATGATCATCACGAATTTTTTGTTCAACTAAATATATCGTTTCATTATTAGTGAATAACTGATCAATTTTTAATAATTCATGAGTGTTAGTTTTAATAGTGTTATTTAATAATCGATAACCCATTCGTTGTAAGTATAATGAAGTTATCTCTTCAATAAAATCACCAAATTTTATTTCATAACTTTGCGTGATGTTTTGAATAATTTTTGTTTTAATGCTGCTTGGGCGAAACAAAACACAGTATCGTTCTGGATATTTAATTAGCTTTATTAAAATATCACGATAAATATTTTGGTTAATGTGCATTTTTGATGAATAAAAACTTAATATTTCATTTAATTCAACAAACATATTGATTAATTGTAGATAAAAAAAGAATGGAATTCATCGATTTAAACTCCATTCTTTTAAATAGATTTTTTAATTAGTAATCTTTACGATTACGTTTGAAGTAAGCTTGTGGGTGTGCACAAACAGGACATTTAGCTGGAGCGTCTTTGCTTTTTATTATTACACCACAGTTTTGGCAAATTCATTCTTCACCTTCAGTTGATTTGAAAATTTGTCCTGCTTCAAGTTTTTTTAATAATTCACGGTAACGTGCTTCGTGATGAGCTTCAACTTTCCCTACACCTTCAAATAATGCGGCAATTTCATTGAATCCTTCCTCACGGGCTTCTTTGGCCATTCTTACATACATATCAGTAGTTTCGTAATTTTCACCTGCAGCAGCCATTTTAAGTGCTTCAGCAGTTGAAGGAATACTACCGTTATGTAAAGCTTTGAATCAAAGTTTTGCATGTTCACGTTCATTTTTACTAGTTTCTTTAAAGATTTTGCTAATTTGAACGTAACCTTCTTTTTTAGCTTGCTTAGCAAAATAACCATATTTTACACGAGCTTGACTTTCGCCAGCGAAAGCTTCCATTAAATTTTTTTCAGTTTTTGTTCCTTTTAATGATTTCATTAAATGTATTCTCCTTCAATAAAATAGTTTAAATAGCTATTAATGTTGATAGTATACATTAAATAATATTTTTAGCATTAAGATTTTATTTATAAAATCTTAAATATACTAAATATCGTAAAATTAATATATTAGATACTATTTATATAGATAAACATGAGCAAAAAAATTAGTTATACAGTCATTGATGAAACAACAATTCAATTAAAAGAAGGTGCGAAAGCTAATGATATTATTGATTTAAAAGACAGTATTAATATCGATACTAAATATTTAAATCAAGCAATTGTTAATCATTTTAAAAAACAAGCTGATAGTTTAATTATTCAAACTAAGGCTGATTTAACAACTCAATTTGATCGTGAAAAGAAAAACGAAATTGAATTAGCAGTTAATAAATATAAAAATTTAATTGATCAACAAAACAATGAAAAGATTACTGAATTAAAATTATCCATTGAGAAAAAACAAAATCAATTAAATTTATTGGAACAACAATTTAATTTATTTAAACAACAAACAAATGATCAAATTAAATTAGCAATCGAACAAAATACAGTATCTTTAAATAAAAAACATTTTGATGAAATTACTCAATTACAAAATGAAATTAATAAATTAAAAAGAAATGAAGCTATTAAACAAGTACAACATATTGGTGCTGAATTAGAAAATTGATGTTTAAATCAATACCAAAATTATGCTAATTGTGGTGCTTTTGCTAATACAACTTTTCTTCGTGATAACGAAGTTGTTGATCGAACAAAAGCTGACTTTATCTTTAAAGTTTATGGTGATAAAATAGAAGAAGAACAATTATTAACTTCAATATGTCTTGAAATGAAAACTGAACACATTGATTCTAAAGTTCGCCAAAAGAATAGTGATTTTTACACTAAATTAGATAAAGACCGAAAAAACAAAAAATGTGAATACGCAATTCTAGTTACTGAATTAGAAAATGAACGTGATTTCATTTGATACCAAATTAATGAATATGAAAAAATGTATGTTGTTCGACCACAATATTTATTCCACATGTTATCTTTAATTTATAACATCAGCCATAAATACAAAAACATTCGTGATGATTTATTAAAAAAACGGGTTGAATTAAATGAAAACCAAGATTTAAAAGAGATCTATGAACGTTTAGATCAACTTAAAGAATATTTGTTGAATAAAGTTAGTACAAAAGTTATAAATGGTGTCAACAAATTGTTTGAACAACTACGTTTAATTTCTAAACATTCTGATACTGCTAAACGAATTTGTGAATCTGAAATTCAAAATACAATTAATAAAATGTGTCATGAAATTGATAATTTTAAATTAGAAAATAATAATTTTGTTTTTAACGAAACATTAGATGATATACCGACAATCGTCTGCAAGAAAAACAATACATAATTTACTCGGTAAATTAAAAGAAAAAACCTGCATAATCTGCAGGTTATTGTTTTTTTTAGACAAGTCTATTACTTAGTAATAATTTCAACCTTAGTTTTAGTTGCTTTGTATGGTGAATATTTCACAATACCAGCAACTTTGGCAAACAATGTGTGATCACGACCTTGACCAACATGTTTACCAGGATAAATACGTGTTCCTCTTTGACGATAAATAATTTCTCCAGCCTTAGCAAATTGGCCATCAGCTAATTTGGCACCAAGGTATTTTGGATTAGAGTCACGTCCGTTCTTAGTTGAACCTACTCCTTTTTTGCTCGCAAAGAATTGTAAATTAATTTGATTAAAAAATTTCATAACTTATTTTGATTTAGTAGCTTTTACTTTTATATCTTTGGGATATTGCTTTTGTAACAATTGGATTTGACTAAAGGCCATAGCCAATTTTACTAGTGATGTTTTAGTTTTCTTTTTTAATTCAATGGCAATAATCGTATTAGTCGGATCTTCAAAAAAAACAATTTCATTTTTTTTAAATCAAGCAGTACATGTGTACATAATGGTGCTAACTGCACAACAGACTAAACGATCTTTGGCATGATTTTTAACAACTAAAAGATTTTTATTAAAAGTTACTTCAATCATTTCTATTTTTATCCTTTGATTGCTTTCACTTTCAATTTTGTGTAAGGTTGTCTATGACCATACTTGCGTGTATGGTGTTTTTGACTAATGTGGTGAATAACATCAATTTTACGTTGTTTACCTTGTTTAATTACTTCACATTCAACAACAGCATCCTTTAAGTAAGGATTACCAATTTTGTCATTAACCATTAAGACTTGAGTAAATTGTACAACATCACCAACTTTATTTGGTAATTTTTCAACATAAATTTCGTGATTGATGTCAACACTATATTGTTTGCCACCAATCAAAACGATTGCTAACATGATTTACTCCTTAATTAAAATAGACTCGTTTCCCATCAGGTACAACATTAATGTTGTTTATTTACCTAGGCAAGACGGTTGATTATTAGAGAATCAACATATATATTGTACTTATATTTATTATTAAAGTAAAATAGTAGATACCTTATAGATATTTTTATTACTACTATGAATGTAAAACCCTTATCAATTATTACTAGTGAAAGTGTAGGTATTGGTCATCCTGATAAAATTTGTGACCAAATTGCTGATAATGTTTTAACTAAGTGTCTAAGCGTTGATCCTAATAGTCGTGTTGCATGTGAAGTTTTTGCTTGCAACCGATTAATTGTGATTGGTGGAGAAATTACAACAAAAGCCTATGTAGATGTTATTCGATGTGCTTGGGAGGTATTATTACCATTAGGATACAAAGAAAATGACTTTGACATTATGAATAATATTAATCATCAATCAAGTGAAATTAGTGCGATGGTTAATAAGAAAAATAAATTGGGAGCTGGCGATATCGGTGTAATGTATGGGTATGCAACAAATGAAACTCCTGAATATTTACCATTACCTTATATTTTTGCAACTAAAGCACTTTTCCATATTAATAATCTCACTTTTAAGAAAAAGTTAAAAGGTGCGAAATTTGATTCGAAGTGTCAAGTAAGTGCTTACTACGATGAAGCAATGAAGCCGGTCGGTATTGATAATGTCATCATTTCTTTACAACATGAAAAAAATGCTGATTTAAAGAAATTAAGTAATGAAATTAAAGAAAAAGTTTTATTACCATTAGCAGTTGAATATAAAGTTAATAAAGATTTTGATGTTTATTTAAACCAAAATGGAACATTTATTGTTGGTGGGCCAATTGGTGACACTGGATTAACAGGAAGAAAACTAATGGTTGATACATATGGAACCATTGGTCGTCATGGTGGCGGTGCTTTTAGTGGTAAGGATTACACAAAAGTAGATCGAACTGGTGCTTATTTAGCTCGATATATTGCTAAAAATCTTGTAGCTGCAAGAGTTGCTGATCGTATCGAAATTCAATTAGCCTATAACATTGGTAGTGAAAAACCTGTATCAATGTATGTTGATACATTTAATACTCACAAGATTAAAAAAGAAAATATCTATAAAATAATCAATGAATTAATTGATTTTTCATTAACTAATATTGTTTCAATGTTTCAATTAAAATCATTTAATTATTCTAAATGTAGTGTTTATGGTCACTTTAATAATTTAACAATTAACAAACCATGAGAAGAACTTAATTTAGTAGATAAGATTAAGGTTTTAATGAAAAAACGTTAAGACAAAAATTTGCACATAATTTCTTAAATTATGAATTGTCTGTTTGTTGAAAAACAGAGTTTTTTGCCTATTATATAGGCATACAGTAAGCATTTATGATATTAAACAAAAACAATAGTAAAGATTTAAAAGAAATTTTTGCAATTTATCGTATTTGTAAAGTTAAGTTATTAGCTCTTAAAAAGCTTCGTATTAATGATAAATTAACAAAGCAAATGATTACCAATTATAGGAACTATGTCAACTATATTGATGAGATTCTTAAAAATCTTACAAAAAACGAGCAAGAGTTTATCAAACAGGTTTATTTAGAAAACTGTTCAATTGATGAAACTGGATATTCAGTTAGTGGTTATTACAATAAAATTAAAACTGTAAATGAATTATTTAGTTTGTATTTTGATTCACAATTATGTCCATTGTAAATTTAAAACAAACTGATTATTATTTAAATAAAATTAATTTTAATCCAATTAATAATAATCAATATATTTATTTAGAAGGTTTTGATGGGACGGTTACTCCGGGGTTAACTCATTGAACTTTTGATTTCAATATTTATTTAACGCAAAATTTAAAACTACCAGCATATGTTTTTCAAGTTAATTTAACTTCATCATTGGGAACGATTGAAAATATTCCTTTAACATGAATACAAAAAACCTCTCTACCCGATTATGTTAAGAATCGTAAAGAAGTTGAAGAATATAAAGTACATTATGTCTTAGACATTACTAATTGTGGGTTTTTTAAAAATTCACATAAAAACTTTTATTTTCCAATTGGTTTAAATTTTTTAATCAACACCGAAGTTCTAAATGCAGCTAAATTAATTAATTCAGGCGATGAGGTTGATCGTTTTATTAATGAATTTGATAATTTAAAAACAAGTAGTTATTTCTATTACACTGATAAATTTAACTGCGAGCAGGATACAAATTTTCAAGTAGATCAAGAATATAAGCTTGTTAATAATAATAGCGAAACTTCCAAGAGCACTAATTTTCAATATTTGGTTAATAGTAATATGGTAGAGACCAGAGAACCAATTGTAAATTTAATGACATTAACTTCGGATGAAGATTTCACAATTGACGGTTATGAATTAACATTTAATTATGTTATTGATAACGAAATCAAAACATTAAAAATTACAAACAACGAAACAAAATTTTGCTCTAAAATTAATTCCTTTATTTTTAATAAAACTACAGTTTTTGATTCAAAAACTAAGGAAGTAAAAATTATTTATGGTGGACAAAATGGTTTTTATATCCCGGTTAAATCACAAGGATATATTGAATTAAAAGCCAAAATTTTGACTAAAAACAATTACGCAATTTTTAAAGCAAATCATGCTTTTAGTTTTGCTGGTAACGAAGAATCTAATTTATATCAGATTAAACACTTTATCATTAATGATTTAACAAATTTTAAACAAATAAGAATATAGAACAATGACTAAAAATAAGAAATTAATTAATAGTTTAATTGCTGTTGGTTTATCTTTAACGTTAATTGGAACAACAACTTTAATTGTGTCTAATTACATATTTAATGATTACCACCCAAATAGAAACAATAACCCTCTAAATCGTGGTGATAACTATGAGCAATTTGATCTAAGTAGCTATTTAATGAACGATAATAATTTAAATGATATTACTGACGCCACTTTTAAAAATGGTCAGTTTATCCGCGAAATTAGTGAAAACAAGTTAGTGAATTATTTTAAAAATCAATTTCGTAATGTTTTTAACAACATTCCAAAATTTAAAAATAATAAAGATCGTTTTCAATTTGATTTACATTACCAAATTCAAAATAATAAAAATAATGTTTTAGTTGATCTTGTATGGTATTTACCAAATGCCAATTGGTTTTATTTTGACCAAATAAATATAAAATTAATGTAAGTATTAATATTTTATTATATATACCATGATTGATTGAAGACAGAATCTTGATTGAGTTGTTTACTTAATTTTTGCTCTAACTTTATTAATTCCGATAGTTGCTGGGTTTTTTGGTGGATGAAAACGTGCTCTTTATTTTGGGGCTGGAAATTTAATATTTTATGTAATTGGCTGAATATTAAATTTACTTCTAAATTACCAAATGTCAGCATCAATTTATGACACCTTTCATTTAAATATTGCTGATTTTACTAAAGATGAAGTTATTTCAATTATCCAAACTTATAGCGGTTTAATTTTTATGGGAATTCCATTGTTGGTTGGTAACACAATTTTATTAATAGCTTATCATTTATTTTTTAAACGTCTATTAAAAATTGGTAAATATGAAGCTTTAAAAGAAGTAAAGAAAGCTAAAAATGAAGTATATAAAGTTAAACAATTTAACACAGGCAAATGATTGCTAAATGGGGCAATGGGCACATTAATTGCTTATTCAACTACTTTACCAATTACTTCGGTTTTAACTGAAGCTACAATTGGCTTTACAGTAAGCAATAAAGAAATACAAAATAAACCTTTTATTAATGATATTCGCAATTATTCTAATTCAATTGGCAACATTACTTCATATAAATATGCTAATGATGTATACGAAACAACAAATGCTATTTTAGCTATAATCGACGTTAGTAATATTCGTGATGGTGATCATGCAGCTATTACAAAAATATTTTCCGATTACATTGGTCAAACATTTGTTAATAATTTGTTTCATATTATTAAAAATGGTGAACAAATTATTGGAATTGATATAAACTTAAGAACTGAAAGCGACATCAATAATTTAAAAAGCAGCATTGATAGTTATGCGGGATATATTAATCAAAAAGTAGCTACTAAAGATGACACATATCTTACTTTACTAAATGATGTATTTAGACGAATTAGTCCATCTGAACAAGTTTCATACGCTATAGGAAGAATAATTGGTGATAAAATCTCTTTAAATGGATTACCATCTAGTTCATTTTTAAGAAAATATGATTTAAAACTTGCAAACCAAACAATTAATTTAATTAAAAATGGTGCTGAAAATTATACAGTTTACGATGTGCCAGAACACAGTACATCAAATGGAACATTTAGAAACATTAAAGTTGATGCATTAAAAAATGATCGTTTAAAAGTTTCTCAATCATTTATGGATGGATTAAGCACTTCGGCTGCTGATCGAATTTTTGAAAAAATAATTAAACCAGAAGATTTTTCAACTAATCGCGAAGATTATGTTGGTTTTGTTCGTAATTATTTAAGTTTATTCTTTAGTGTAGAATCACAATCATTAAATAAATGAAATGCTACTAGTGTAAAAGTGCAAATGGGAGGCGATTCAATTAATAATACTTTAATTCAAAGCAATTATGTTAACACTGGTTTAAGTCAAGATATAATTAAAAAAATGAAAATATGTGATGGAACAAATATACACCCATACATTATTCCACTAAATTTAATTTATGCAATTGACGGCAACAATAATGTCACAATAAATAGTGTAATTCAATCAACAAATATTGAAAATGTAACAAAATTTTTCCTAAATTATCACTTTAGTGCTGTTTCTACACCACTTAATACTTCGTTCATAACAAAGAACTTAATTTATAAATATGATGGTGGAAAAACTACCGATGTATTAAATAATGTAGATTTTATTGCTAATATTGGTAATAAGAATGGTTGTGAATTTGGCTGATGAAGTGAATCATTACCATCTGCAGATGTAATTCGTAAATATACGGAAGAAAAAGCTGCTAAAATTAAGTGAACATCAGAATTAACATATACTATTAATAATTCACAACAAATTAATACAATAGAACAAGAATTTTATTTTATGCCAGTTTGGTTTTAATTTATTATGAGTACACAAAACATTATTAGTTTAATTAACAAAGTCGCTAAAGTTAATAACCTACGAATTCAAGTTAGCGAAGCAGATTTAGACAAAGGATTACGTGAATTAGGATTAGATTCATTGACAGTTGTTAGTATTGTTGTTGGTGTTGAAAATGAATTAAAAATCCGTATCGCTGATGAAGCACTGGGTCAAATTAAAACATTGCGCGAATTAATTTATGAATTAGAACATGCAAATGCATAGAATCTAGTTCTATTTATAGGGGTGTAGTTCAATGGTAGAACTACGGTCTTCAAAACCGTCTGTTGTGGGTTCGAGTCCTGCCACCCCTGCCATTAAACATGAGTAATCATTCCGAGACGGAATGATTTTTTATTAATAAAAAAATAAAAACATGCACAGGTTATGTGCATGTAATTATTTCAATTAATATGTTATTAACGAACTTGTTCTTTTAAAAATTTAGCTGGAGTGAATTTAACCACGTTACGAGCTGGAATTTTCATTGGTTTCTTAGTAATAGGGTTAATACCGTTACGTGCATTACGTTTGCTAACACGGAAACGTCCTAATCCTAAGAAAGGAACTACAGCTCCTTTTTCTAATTGCTTAGCAATAATATCAGCTAAAGCTTTAAAAACATCACTTACTTCTCGCTTAGATAATTCAGTTTTATCAGCTACAGCAGCAATAATTTCGTTTGTATTTTTTAACATGTTTTTACCTTTCAATTGAATTTTAGCCATTATTATAGCGATAAAATAATTTTTTGATTAAAAATGTACGATTTAAAGGGAGAAAACAAAGAAAATATTAAAAAATTAGCACTTTATTGTATAGAGTGCCAAAATATTGATATAATATTCTACAAAATCACATTATTGAGGTAAAAATTATGGCAAATAAAAACGTAATTATTGGTATTGACCTTGGAACAACTAACTCTTGTGTTAGTGTAATTGAAGGAACAAAACCACGTGTATTAGAAACTCCAGAAGGTAAAAGAACAGTTCCTTCAGTAGTTTCATTAAAAAATGGTGAATTCATTGTTGGAGAAGCAGCTAAAAGACAAATGATCACAAACCCAAATACGATTTATTCAATTAAACGTAAAATGGGTACTAATGAAAAAGTTAAATTAGGTGATAAAGAATATACACCTGAAGAAATTAGTGCAAAGATTTTAAGTTACATTAAATCATATGCTGAACAAAAACTAGGGCATCCAGTTAAAAAAGCTGTTATTACTGTTCCTGCATATTTTAATGATGCACAACGAAATGCTACTAAAAATGCTGGAAAAATTGCTGGACTTGAAGTTGAACGAATTATTAATGAACCAACTGCAGCTGCACTAGCATATGGCTTGGATAAAACTGATAAAGCACAAAAATTATTAGTTTGTGACCTAGGTGGTGGTACGTTCGATGTATCATTATTAGAAATTGCTGATGGAACTTTTGAAGTACTTGCAACAAGTGGAGATACATATCTAGGTGGAGATGATTGAGACCATAAAATTATTAATTGAATTGTTGATGAAGTAAAAAAAGATCATGGCCTTGATTTAACAAAAGACAAAATGGCAATGCAACGATTAAAAGAAGCTGCTGAAAAAGCCAAAATTGATCTAAGTGGTTCAAAAGAAACTCAAATTTTGCTTCCTTACTTATCAATGAGTAAAGACGGTCCAATTAATGTGGAAAAAACATTAACACGAGCTACATTTGAAAATTTATGTCGTGATTTAATTGCACGTTGTAAAAAACCAATTGAAGATGTAATGAAAGACGCTAAACTTAGATATGAACAAATTGATCAAGTTTTAATGGTTGGAGGAAGTAGCCGAATGCCAATGTTCCAAGAATTGGTTAAATCATTAACTCATAAGCCACTAAATATGACAATTAACCCTGATGAAGTTGTTGCTGTTGGTGCTGCAATTCAAGGTGGTGTATTGACTGGTGATGTTAACGATATCTTATTACTTGATGTAACACCATTAACATTAAGTATTGAAACACTTGGAGGAATTGCAACACCTTTAATTAATAGAAACACAACAATTCCAGTAAGTAAGAGTCAAATTTTTTCAACAGCAGTTGATAATCAACCCGCAGTTGATATCCATGTTGTTCAAGGTGAACGTTCAATGGCAAAAGACAACAAGTCATTAGGAACATTCAATTTATCAGGAATTGATCCTGCTCCAAAAGGTGTACCACAAATTCAAATTACATTTAACATTGATGCTAACGGAATTATTAATGTTAGTGCAAAGGACTTAAAGAGCAATAAAGAAGCAAGTATTACCATTAAAGATTCTGGCAACTTAAAAGAAGAAGAAATTAACCGAATGGTTAAAGAAGCTGAAGAAAATAAAGAAAAAGATGCTCAAATTAAAGAACAAGCAGAAATTCGCTATAAAGCTGAAAGTTTAATTAGTAGTTTTGAAGCAAGCCAAAATGATGAAAAATTCAAAAACTTACCTCAAGAACAAAAAGACATGGCAAATAAACAAATTGAAGAATTAAAACAACTTTTAAAAGATCAAAAATGAGATGAATTAAAACAAAAAATCATTGCCTTTGAACAAATTGCAAGTCAATTTGCTCAATATCAACAAAGTCAAAACTCAGAAGCTAATAATAGTAGTGATAGAGATACTGTTAAACCAGAAGAAACTAAGAACTAACCAATCATTAATAAAAAAAGAAGAAATTACCGAGTTAATTAACTTGGTTTTTTCTTTTTATATAATATGAATAATAAGCTTGTGAAAAAGTGATGCTATTGAGTATTATTGTCTTTATTTGCACCTTTGTTAACGTTAATAAATACTAAAACAAATAGTGAAATTAAAGTTGCAAATAATGATGTTGGTTTAACTAATGAAGTAATCAATATTAATGCTAGTGAATTGTTTGATAATGATCAAACAGTGAGCGGCACAATTAATTATGATGTTGAAACTAAAACAATTATTAAAGGCGATAATTTAAGTTTTAATTTGACATCAAATTTGACAAAAGAATTTACATTGAAAAGTTCTTTTACACAAAAAAATATAAACTATCAAATTGAACAAATTGGCGATAATTTATTTGAAAATCTTTTTTATATCAATGAAAAAATTACAAACTGTTCAATTATTTTTGCAATTGATAACGGATATACAAGAATTAGTCAAAATGCGTTCAAATGCGGGGTTGCATTAACAAAAATTTATCTACCAAATACACTAATTTCAATTGATGATTGTGCTTTTAGTGGATGTTCTAATTTATCATCAATTAATTTCCCAAATCAACTAACTAATATTGGTAATTATGCTTTTCAAAACAATTTGAATTTAAAAGATATTACCAATGGCTTTACTGATATTACTAATTTTGGTGAAGGAGTTTTTATTGGCTGTAGTTCAATTACTAGCGTTGGGGAATTGAATTCATCACTAACATCAATAAGTAAAAATTTATTTAATGGTTGCTCAAGTCTTGAAGCAATCAATATTCCCGATAATGTTACTTTAATCAATGAAGGTGCGTTTGCATCATGCACATCTTTAAGATTAATTACTTTAACTGAAAATAGTAAATTAAATGAAATAGATTCAAGTGCATTTAAGAGTTGTAAATCACTAACATCATTTTATTTTCCAAAAGAATTAAAAAAGATTGGTGGTTTTGCTTTTAACGATAATGTTTCAATGAAAGAAATTAATCTTCCTGCAAGTATTATTGAACTTGGAAACTGTGCTTTTCAAAATTGTAGTGGGATACAAATAATTTATTTAAATTGGGAAGCAGTTAATAATACAGCTTTAGTTCTAGGTAGCGACAAAGCTAAAAATATTTTTAAAGGGATTGAAAAAGAAACAAAAATTTTTATTCCACAAGTTGCTAATAAGCAACTATATATTGATTTATATAATGAATATAATAAAGTACTTAAACAGTATGGTTTAAAAGTATTTGGGCCTGACCCTAACATTTATAACTTTACCTCACCAATTTTAATTGCTTCATTAGTAGGAATGTTTTCAATAGTTGGATTAATGACAACTTGATATTTGGTTAAAACATATCGCGATAAGAAAAACAAAAACAGCTAGATGCTGTTTTCTTTTTTTAATATCGTTAGATATGTAAGATGAGCAATCATTGCAGCATTATCGCCACAATATTTTTTATCAACTAATTCAACATTAATTGGTATTTTTTTAATTTCATTGCGCAGTAGTGAATTGGCTGCAACTCCTCCACCAATAGCTAAGTATTGAACATTATATCTACTAATATAGTAATTTAACTTAATCATAATTTCATCAAAACATCACTTCAATGCACTTGACCCAATTAACACTTTATTTATTGGTTCATTTTTTTGCTCAGCTTGATGAAGTTTGTTAGTGATAAATGTTTTTATTCCGCTAAAACTAAATGGTTTTTGCGGTAATGAATGCTTAATTAAAGGAAACGAAGTTTGTTTAGGATCAAATTGATTATCTAAACTAATTCCACCAGGATAAGGCAATTTTAAAATTCTACCGATTTTATCAAGACATTCGCCAACAGCGTCATCATTTGATTGATTAATAATGCGATATTTATTTAAGTCTTTAAATAGATAAATAATTGTGTGTCCACCACTTACATCTAAACATAAAAAAGGATATTTAATTGAATCGCTTTTTTCAATACTAAAGCTAAATGCATGTGCTAGCATATGATTTATTTTAATAAGTGGTTTATTTAAAACTAATGCTAAAGTTTTGGCAAAAACCTTGCCTGTATGTAAACAACCTATTAGCCCAGGGTAAGCTGTATAAGCAATATAATCAATTTGTTTAGATGTAATTTTAGCTTCTTTTAGAACATCATTAAAAACATTTAATAAATGATTAGCATGATTGCGAGCAGCTAATTCAGGAATAATTCCACCAAACTTTTGGTGGTCTTTAAATTTAGTAAATGTTTTGTTGGATAAAATTTTACCATCAGCAATGATTGCAATGGAAGTATCATCGCATGAAGTTTCAATACCAATAATTATTTTTTTATAAGCCATTTTTAATTGTTTTTACATATGCACCGTACATATCTGATTTTTGGTGCCCGTTAATTGGTTTTTCAATGAAGTTAATATAACTTGACATATCTGGGACATTATAGATGCTTAGCCAAAGATTAATTTTGGCATATTGATTATTAATTCGTTTATTGTATGCTTCATCGGTTTCACCTTCTTCTTTTTCTCAATCAAACATTAATCCAAAATAAGAATCTTGAGCTGGGCGACTATCGTTGTCTTTTTTATTAACGTAATCATTAATTGTTTTGAAGACATCGGTATATTGAACAGATTCAAAATTACACATTGGACCTTTAACGTATGAACCGTTCTTATCTCTTTCAGTAATTTCGTTTGTACTATCAACTCCATCTAAAAGCATAAATTTAAGCATTTCATAGATTTTGTTTAAATGTTCACCATTTGCTTTAGCATTAATTACCATCATATCAATAGCTAAAAGATTTTGATTAGGAGTTATAACGTGAACATTATCATTATTGTAATCGACATCATATGTATCAGCACCTTGACAAGCATACAAAATATCACCATTATATGCAAACGCACCAATATCACCATTTGGATCAGCAAAAGAGTTTAATACTGAACCTGAATCTGAATTTAATCAAAAAGAATTTTTAAGAAAACTATCTTTTAAATTTTTATATGTTATTTCGTATTGGTAACGATTATCATTTTCACTAGGATTTACCGTTCAGTCTTCTGCAGGAATTGCATTACGTTCATTTTCAATTAGATGACTGATACCATATAAACTTCTAACATCATCAATACATGCTAATTTAGTATTTTTAAATCGTTTATCACCAGTAGCTGACTTATTAGAAATTTTGTCAATTGTTTGCACTCATGTACTATTTTGTTCAAGATCTTTAATTTTATCACCTTTGTAGGCAAAAATTCATGATTGAAGAAAATATGGTATACAGTAATCTAAAAGATTAGGAATATATCCATTTGCATCTGGTTGAAAAATATCTTTAGATTGTTCTTCAATAATGATTTGGATTGGTTTAGTAAATAATTTTAATGCATCATGACCATTATTAATTTTGTTTTTAGTTATATGTTCTTGATCAGGTTTATACAAATCAAAAACACTTCAATCAATTCGATGTATAGAACCACGTTTAATCATGTTAATTGCTTGATATGAACTCGGAGTTGCGACATCGTAATTACGATCAAATTTGCGATCAATATCTTCATTGGTTCCATAATATAAGAATTGTGCTTGATCATGAAATTTTTTTTCGACTGCATCAATTAAATCAGTTGACATATAGCTTTCAAAGTTTGCAATAACAATTGTGTTATTACTACAACTTGTTAGTGCTAATACTGAAGGACATAATAATGCTAGTGAACCTAATGATATTAATTTATGTTTCATTATTCTTTTCCTCCTTTTTTGATACCAAATCTGTGGTTTCTTGCTGTACGGATAATATGCGTTAATAACACTGTTAAAAAAACACCAATAACCATAATAGAACCAAAAGTTACGACCCAAGCTTTAATTCCTTTACGTGTTGTGTAAATTGCTGTACCAATAGTTTGAAATGAACCATTAACTAGGTTTGTGATGATAAAATCATCTCAACTCATTGCTAATACAATAGCTAACGCACTTAGAATAGCTGGCATTAAGTAAGGAATAATGACACGCGTTAATGTTCGAAACTTACTACTTCCTAAATCATAGCTTGCAAGTACTAAATTGTATTTCATTTTAGCAATTCGTGGATATATAGTAATTAATGCATAAGGTGTGCAAAAAGAAATGTGGGCCAAAACAACAGTAAAATACCCATAATCCAACCCTATTGGAATTCATGTAGCACTAAATAATAAAATTAAACTTACTCCCGTAATTGAATCTGGTGAAGCAATAGAAAGTCTTGAAGAGTTAATTATCATGAACTTAGTTGATACTTTAGCTTTTCACATTCCATAGCATGCAAAAATAGCAATCAATAAAGTAATTGGGACAACAACAACACTTACTAATAATGTATTAACTAATGCTTCAGTAAATGTTTCTTCTTTTCAAATTTTAATTCAATTAATAAAATCAGGAACACCAAAATTAATTTTAACTGCACCTCATTTGTTTTGTCCATTAAAACTTAAAAGAATGATCACAATTAAAGGAATATAGATAAGCATTAAAACCAAAAGAATATATCAATTCTTTAGAAATGATCCTAGTTTCGTTAATTGTTTACAATTCTTGTTAAACATAATTAAACAATACCTCTACTAAATCATTTATTTTTAGTTTTTTTATAAATTTTAATTCCTATTACATATAGTAAGTAACTAATAAGAATTAATAACAAGATAACTAATGAAAGCGTGCTAGCACGAGCTAATGATAGCTCATTAGTTTGTCCGTCAGCTCCTCAGCCCATAATGATGTCTCCAATCATTGAACCTGAACTACTTCCATTCATAAATTGTGGAACTGCTACTGTTGTCAAGGCTGGGAGGAATACTAATGTGACTCCAGCTGCAAGTGCAGTAAATGTATAAGGTAATATAACATAAAAGAAAGTAGCAGCATTACTTCTACCCAAATCTTTACTAGCAAAAATCAAATTCTTTGGCATTTCACTTAATACGTTGTATAGTGGCAAAATCATAAAAGGTAAGTAAATGTAAACTAAACCAATTACGGTATAGATATCACCAAATGTTGAGTTTTGCGTACCATTTATTAAATCAAATGTTGTTTTTAAACCAACTATTTTTACTAAAAAACTCATCCAAATTGGAGCAGTTACTAAGACTACAACTATAGCTTTTAAATTCTTACTACGAATGTTAAATGTTAAAAACATAGCGAAAGGATAACTGATACCAATGCAAATAATTGTGGCTAATAGTGCGATTAGAAATGATTGTAAAATCTTACCTCAAATGTAATTATCAATAAATGCTCAATTTTCAGTAAAGCTCAAATTATCAACAGGAGCAAATGATTTATAAATAATTAAAAATAAGGGAATAATAATAAAAAGCAAAACAATCAAAATAAATGGCAACAATAATAATGCTCGATTTGCTTTGGCAGTACGAAAAAAACGTTTATTTTTTAACATATTCATTGTCCTCTTCATAATAAGCTAAACAGTGCGCATATTTGAAGTCAAACTCAATTCCAACCGTTGAACCAACTTCATATGCATCATAAGTCTTAGCGCTAATAATTTGTTGGTCAAGCTTTAAAGACAATTTAAATGTTTCACCCATATAATTACAACTTAATACTTTTGCTTTAAATGGAGTTTTATTGGCATCAACGATATCAATATCTTCAGGACGAAACATTAATCGTACTAATTCACCAACTTTGAATTTTTTCATAATGTTTGGATTGGTAATTGGCAATAATTTGTCACCAAAACTTAGGTGTTTTTCGTCTTTATACTCCATAACAACAAAATTTCCTTCACCAATGAAATTAGCAACTCAGATATTATTTGGTGCATTGTAAATTTTCTTTGGACTGTCAATTTGTTGGATTTTTCCTTTTGACATGACAATTACTTTATTTGATAAGAATAAAGCTTCTTCTTGATCATGTGTTACTAAAATAAAAGTTAATTTTAATTTACGATGTAATTCTTTTAATTCTAATTGCATTTGTTTTCTAACTTTTGCATCTAATGCACTTAATGGTTCATCTAAAAGTAAAATATCTGGTTCCACAACAATAGCTCTTGCTAATGCTACACGTTGTTGCATTCCACCTGATAAATCGTTAGGATATTTATTTTCACTGCCAACCAAGCCAACTGTTTGAATAACATCACGAACTTTGTTATCAATTTCCTTTTTTGTCAATTTACGTGTAGTAAATCGAGTTTGATATTGATCAAGTTTTAATTCTGGATAGTTATCTCAATATGAACGCAATTTATTTAAATTATTTATTCGTTCATCGTAACGTTTCAATTCTTGATCAAATTCTTTTTTAAATTCATATCATTTTAAATAATTTAAAGCATTTTTTTGATAATCGTTCAAACCATTGAATGAGTAATCAACAGGGTTTAATTCACTAGAAAAAAGTTTAGTAATTTTGTGTAGAAAACGTTTTAAGCGATTAATTATGGACAATTTAAGGATCGGATAATTTTGTTTGTTATAAGTTTTATCCATTTTTTCTTTTAGGCTGTTGATGATATCCGCAAACTGTTCTTCTTTTTTAATTTTAAGAACAGGTCGGAATTCATTAATACTGTCGCGTTTTTGCTCAAATTGATATCGTTTTTTGATTATTTTCTCAATATCTTTATCTATTTCTTTGATTTGATGTACAGCTTTTTTAGCTGCATCTCGGTAAACTTTTTCTTCTTCACGTTTATCTTGCTTAGGAATGTTATTTAAGCGTTTACGCATGATTTTTAATCCATATGCAATATTTTGATAAACATTCATATTAGGAAACAATGCGTAATCTTGAAAAACAGTAGCAGTTGGACGTTGGTTAATTGGTAAATTTTGAATATCAACATTATCAACGATAATTTTTCCGCTTGTTGGATTCTCAAAGCCGGCAATCATTTTTAGTAATGTTGTCTTGCCACATCCGCTTGGACCTAAAATAGTAACAAAATCACCACGATTAATATTGAAATTTATATTTTCGACTGCCAAGTATCCATCATCATAAACTTTGCTAATGTTTTCTAATTTAATAAAATTTTTTGTAACCATAATAATTTCCTTAGATTAAAAATTATCCATATTTTTTAAATAATCATTAATTGCATCAGCAACCAGTTTGCTAGGACCACTATTTAGAATATTTCGGGTCATATTTTTCACTTCTTGCTTTGTTGATTCATATGTATATGATCATTCAGTTAACTTTAACATTGATAAATCATTTAATTCGTCACCAGTTATTAAAATTTCATATGGAGAAATATTTAATTGTTTCGCTAGTTGTTTTATTGCCATCCCTTTATTGATTGTGTGATAATTAATTTCGATATTAGAATCACCACTGCTAGTTATAACGATTGGTAAGTTAAATTCTTCAATACTTTTTACTCAATTATCTTTATCAGTTTTATTATCAAAGTAAACTACAAATTTAGCAATGTTTCTTATATCATCAATGTTACTAGTTTCAATATATAAATCTATTGGATTATAATCACAGAAAAAATTAGGTTGAACTGCATTTAATTTTTTAACAAAAAAGTCTTTATTAAATGAGTGTATTGGATATTCAGTATTACGTTCATTCATTAATAAATGTTTTGTTTGGTCAAAATTAAAGTGATGTACAACCGAAGCAATTTTTATTTTTTTACTGCTTTCAACAATAAAATCAAATAATTGTTTAGCAATATGATGGGGAATTTCTTGAAAAAAATAAACTTGGTGGGATCCCAATTCATAAATGATTGTTCCGTTATTTGCTACTATAAAGCAATTATTTTCATGCGTTAAATGTAATTTTTTAAAAATTGAATGTGATATAGAAACATTTCTTCCTGTTGAAACCACGAAATATTTAAATGTTTTACCAAAATGTTTTTGAATGATGTTAATTGTGTTTTCATCAATGTTTTTTTCATCATTTAAAAGTGTGCCATCAAGATCAGTTGCTAGCATTTGAATATGAGGACGATTTTCTTTAAGCAAATGATTTTCAATGAAGTAGCTGACAGCATTACGATGATTTTTAATGTTTATAGCACTATATAGTTTTAATTCAGCCGAGTGGTTACCAATTGATGCTGACATTTTGACAACTTTAGCATTAGAAAGATCATTACCACTATCACCAATGCTTGCTACTTCATTTAAAGAAATTTTATTTTTTTCAGCTAAGTAACTCATAGCTTCACCTTTGCTTATACCATGAGCTATAATTTCATATTCATTTTTACCAGTTACGAATATTTCTAAATCATCATTAAATTTTTCGGTAATGAATTTATAAAAGGCTCGAATTTTTTCTTTTGATGGTGAATAAACATTAATTTTGTATGCATTGTAATCACTAATTTTATTAGCATCAAATTTTCATGCATGCATACGTTTAATAATCCGACAATAAATTCTTAAAATTGCATTATTAATATATACAGCATTATTTTCAGCAGCATGACGATTATGAAGTCAGAAAAATAAATGATTTTTGACACAGTAATCAATCATTGCTTTAGTTACATTATGTTTAATTAGACATTCACGAATTACTTCTTGTTTTTCATTTAAAATCATTGCCCCACTAAAAGCAATGACATACTTTAATTGACTATTAATAGCATTGTTTACTTGTTCAACATAATGCTTCATGGATTTTTTTGCTCTTCCTGAGCATAAAATAATAGTTCCACCTGCATCATTGTATTTTTTTAGGCTATTTAAATCTTTTGATGTGATTGATTTAAAAGGTGTTAAAAGTGTTCCATCTAAATCAACTGCTAGTAAACGATAATTCATTGCTTATTTTTTGTAACCTCTATTTATAAAGATATAAGCAAATTATATAAACATTTTTTATAAAATATTACATAAAGTAATACGAACTGTATGGAATTAACAAAACGTCAAATTGAGTTATTAAAAATCATTGTAGATGAATACACTTTAACAGTCCAACCTGTGCCAAGTAAATTGATTTGTGAAAAATATATGAAAGATCTTTCACCACAAACTATCCGCAATGAATTATTTAAACTAGAAAATTATGGTTTATTAGAAAAAACTCACACAAGTAGCGGGAGAATACCATCAAGTTCTGGTTATAAATTTTACGAAGAAAATATTTTAAAACCACTAATTACTAATGACGTTCGAAATAAGCTATTAACAATATTTAATCAACGTAATGTTTCAATTGACATGATTATTGATGAAAGCGCCTCATTAATTGAAGAAGTTTTAAAATTACCAACAGTTATTCATTCAACAAATAATGACACTACATTAAAACGTTTTGATTTGATCCCATTAAATGAAAAAATTGTTATTGTAATTTTAGTTACAAGTGATGGTGAAATCATTAAAAATAAAATTAAATTAGAAGAACAAAAGCAAATCGAAGATGTTATCATTTGTGTCCGAATTTTTAATGACCGATTGGTTGATACTAAATTAAGTGAAATTTCTAGCAAAATTCAAGTTGTGAAAGAATTAATACGTCATTCAGTACATCAATATGAATTCTGTATTCAAGAAATATTAACCAAAATTTTTTCATACGATACGGCAATGAAAAAACCATATGTTTATGGCTTAAAAAGTTTAGCAACACAACCAGAATTTAAAGATGTTGAACGTTTACATCAAGTTCTTAATATGCTTGAAGATTCTTCAGTATGAAAACAAATTGCTTATACACAAGAACAAAGTGGTCGTAAGCAAATTATATTTATTAATGACGTTGGAGTTAAAGATGTGACTATTGCTTCAACTTCAATTACAACAAAAGATTTAACAAAACATATTTCAATTGTTGGTCCTAATCGAATGAATTACGCGGCAGTAAAAGGTTTATTGCAATTCATGAAAGACGAATTAGAAAAGATGAAATAATTAATATGATTTTTCAAAATATTGCTATAAAAATCCACCTTTTTTACTTAAAACAAAAAATTTTCATTCTAGTCAAAAAAAACGAAAACGAACTAGGATATGAATTGGGAGAATTGGGCTTTAATAGCTTGATTGTTTATTTTTTAAGTGAATATACAAGAATCGATGAAGATATCATTATTGTTGAATTGGAAAAAGCTAATTTTTTTCGTGATTATTATTTGCTTAATAATGACATTCAATTTCAAAATAAAATTCAAAAAAATTTTCGTAATCATGAATTTTGAAATAATGAATTTATTGTTGAATATAAAAAACACATAGATTTATATACAGATGCAATTGATAAATATTTAAATGGATTAAATTTGCCAATTGATAGAAAAAAAATACAAGAATTTGTCAAAAGCTTACTTGTTTTTTTTACTATTGATTTGAGAATTGAAAAATTCACTACTGGGGTTTTTAAATTAGGCTATGAACAAAATATTGAAGTTTTTAAAATTCAACTTGAATATTTAAAAAAACTAAAAAAAATAGTTCAAGAATTATTGCCTAAAAATTTTAATAAAACTTGTACAGCAATTAATTTATTAGCTAAAAACAAAATTTAGAAATAGTTATTGATGTATTAACTTAAATATTATTTTGCTTTTTTGAATTTAATCATTGATTAGCAAAATAATATCAACAATATAGTGCATAAGAAACAATTATTGCAGCAATTAAAATACTGTTAATAATAACCATTTTATGTTGATATTGACTTCAATCTAGATCTTTTAGTTCTTTTTTAATTAATCCGACAAATGCATATGAAGCACTAATTCCAATGCATAAGATACCTTGATAAAGTCCCATTGGTGTTATTTTTTTTGTGTTTAGAAAGAACAATTCCAACACAAAAATCATAATTAAGTTGTACAAAATTCCATAGCTTAATCCATTTAGGCTATGAATTGTCATGTATAAAAATGGATTAGCAACAAAAATAGTTAAGATTTGATAAACAATTCAAATACTAGCACCAATTGTAAATGTTTGGAACTTGCCCAGTTTATTCATTAAAATCATTCCAGTTAAAACACCACCAATTAACTGCCCAACATTAAAAATTAATGATGAATATGCTTCATATGGACCGCTAGTATCTCCACTTAATTTTTGAATGTGAAGAATTGCTGTTGCTCCACTATTAGCAAACTTAACAAACATTATTAGCAATCCAACAATCGAAAGCAAAACAAAATAAAAAATTTGTTTTGAACCGCTTAATGGTTTTTTTACTTTATTATCAAGAAATAGTAATTGACGATTCTCTTTAATAAAAAATGTCAATATGATGCAACTAACAACAAAACCTAATCCTAATAATCAGATGTATTTTAGTGTATTTGTATCATAAACATTATTTGAGCGGAATAAAGCACTAATTGGACTAGAAATAATATCGGCCATTAATGGCGGAATAGATAATATGGAAACTGTTAAGAATTGTTTTGCTTTTCCGTATTGCTCATTAAATAATAATTGATAGGTTCCAACGCAACTAGCGCCTATTCCTACTCCAAGAGATTGAATAACATTAGTCAGTGTATTTTGAACAAATAAAATTGGTAAGTAAGTGATAATTTGAATAAATAATGCAAAATAAATTAATGATTTACGACTCATAAATTTATATGTAAAGTAATCACCAAATATACGTATAAAAATACCGATTAATCCATAACTCGTTAACGGAATTCACAAGTAAATATTATCTGGATCAAATGCTTTTTGAATATTCCCAGTATTTTCTCTTGTTAACATTAATGGAATTCAAAAAAGAATATAGACAACAAAAAGTAATTTATATCCTTTGTCGGCAAATTTAACTTTAAGTAAAATTCCAATACTAAAACTAATGGCTAAGAATAAAACTAAGCCATTAATTATCCATGAAAGTTGAATGCTATTTAAATTACTCGTCATTATTAGGTTCGTAGTTAGTTACTGTTCATTGGATATCTTCATCATCTTCACAACTATCCATGAAACGAGTTAATTTTTCAGTGTTATCACCAATATCATTAATTGGTGACATTGGGAACAATTTTAGATCAAAACTAAATAACTCAATATTGTTAGCTTTTAAATGATCAACAACTTTATAGTAATCACTTGATGTTGTAAAAATTTCAAAACCATCTTCTTGTTCAATTAAATCAAGAATGCCAAATTCCATGGTTAATTCCATCAATTGATCAAGTGATGTGTTATTTTTTTTAGCAATAATATAACCCTTAGTTTCAAAAAATGCCTTAACAGCATTAGGTTTAACAATGTGCCCACCAAGTTTTGATAAATAACCACGAATATTACTAGCACTTCGGTTTGAATTAGATGTTAATACACCTATGATAATTTGTAAACCGTTTGGACCATAAGCTTCATATTCAAGTGCTTCAAGATTTTCTTTATCAGTATTGGTACCGTTAATGTTTCTATTAATTGAATCTCGACTTAAATTATTAGCTAGTGCTTTAGCAACTGCAGCTTTTAATCTTGGGTTTGCTTCAATATTAGGCCCACCAACATTCACAGCAGCTTTAATTTCTCGTGCTAACTTTTGTCATAGCTTTGCTTGTGATTGTTGTTTCTTATTAGTTTGACTAGCAATTAAATGTTTACGTGGCATAATAAATAATATGGTGCTCAGAGAGGGACTTGAACCCTCAAGCTATTGCTAGCGGTAGATTTTGAGTCTACTGCGTCTGCCGTTCCGCCATCTGAGCATTTTATTTATTTTATATTTAATCTATTAATTATTGATAATGTATAAAATATATAATTTAACATACCTCATGCGCTTGTAGCTCAGTTGGATAGAGCACACGCCTTCTAAGCGTGTGGTCGTGAGTTCGAATCTCGCCAAGCGCGCCATTAATAAAAAGATGAACACAACTATTTGTTGTGTTCTTTTTTTGTTCTATTAATATTTTCCATTAACAATTGTTGTTTAATTTTTTTCTCAATGTATTGGTGTTTTGAGTGCTGTTTAATACGATTGATCTTAGCTTTTAGTTTCTTTTTGTAACCAGGTTTAACACCGCGTTTTAGACTTTTTGTTACCAATGAACGAATTTTATTATTTGTTTTTAAATCAAATTGGATCTTTTTACGTAAGCGTAATTTGAACTGTTTATCAATTAATTGACCATGATTATTGATTAAAAGATATTTGAATTTAATCCCCTTTTTAATCAGATTGTTAATGATGTAATCATCGGTATTATGATAAATAACATATGAAGTACCAAAATCTTTATATCGACCAACACGTCCACTTCGGTGGATATATCAAATGCTTTCAGAAGGCAAACCATATGAAATCACTAAATCAGCTTGTGGTAAATCAACGCCGCGCGCCATTAAATCTGTAGCAATTAAATATTGGAATTGATTGTTTTTAACTTTACTAAAAATACCTTTTCTTTGACGACTGGTTAAATCTTTATGAAGTAATGCAACGTTGTAATCTGCAGTAATCATTTGTTCATAAATTAAGTTAGCATCTTTTTTAGTATTGGCAAAAATAATTGCAAAGAACGGATTAATAATCTTTAACAAACGTTGTAAAGTTTCCATCGGATTATTATGTTGATTTTCATAAATTAAGTAATGATTTAATTGTGGATTAATTCAAATTGAATCGCTAGTACTAATCACTTTAGTGTTACCAAGAAATTTTTTCAATTGATTAGCTAATGAATGGTGTAGTGAAGCACTTAATGCATATTTTTTTAATTGTTTGGAATTAATTTTGTCAAAGATATTCTCAATTGTATGGTAAAAACCAAAATCAATGAGCATATCGGCTTCATCTAAAACAAAGTATTTAATATCAATTAAATGTTTATTAATATTTACGCAATCATTAATTTTATTTGGTGAACCAATAATAATTTGTGGCGCATTATTGGTTGATAACTTTAATGATTTACTTTCATTTAATAATTTAATACTTAATTTTTTATTGAATTGTTTAAAGGATAAAAAATGGTTGTAAATTTGATTAGCTAATTCTTTGGTTGGAAGAACAATTAAAGCTTGAATTTTATTAGTGTTGAAATCAATGCTATTTAAGATATTTAAGCTAAAGCAGATTGTCTTACCTCTTCCTGTTGGTGCAGTAATTAATAAACTTTTATCATTATTATGTTTGCTAAAAACCACTGATTGAATGTCAGTAGTTTTAGTGATATTTAATTCTTTTAAAGTATTAATAATTCACGGTTGAAGTTTTAATGATGAGAAATTCATAATTAAATCAAGATATTTAGAATTTTATTTTCAACAAAAATAATTTTTTTGATTTTGTTATTGCCAACTTGAGCTTTAATTTTTTCACTATTTAATGCTATTTTTAGCGCCTGTTCTTGGCTAGCATTATTATTGATTAAAATTGTATCACGATGTTTTCCATTAATCATAACCGGCAAATTAATTTTAGATAGAACTAATTTTTTTGGATCATAACTTGGTCATTTAGCATTAAATAAACAAAAACCTTTATGTCCAATCATTTCATGCAATTCATCAGCAAGGTGTGGAGCGAAACAACTTAAGATAATTAAGAAGTTATGCATATATGTGAAGTTTGCTTCTTTTGAAGCATACATTGCATTAACAAAAACCATCATATCACTAATTGCAACATTAAAATTCATTTTATCGATGTTTTCGGTAACATTTTTTATGAATAAATGGTATTGATATTCTAATTCTTTGTCGCAACTATTTTCACTGATTGTATTTAACCTAGATTCATAGTAACGATAAACTCGATCTAATCATTTTCTTACACCATTAATTCCTTCATCATTTCATGGTAAAGTTGTATTAATTGGCCCCATAAACATTTCATAAACTCTTAATGCGTCTGCACCATGACTTATGATAATTTCGTCAGGATTAATTACATTTCCTCGTGATTTAGACATTTTTTCACCATTTGGCCCAAGAATCATCCCCTGGTTAATTACTTCATTAAATGGCTCTTTAGTAGGAACAATACCAATGTCATATAGGAAACGGTGTCAGAATCTTGCATACAGCAAGTGGAGAACAGCGTGTTCTTGCCCACCAACATATGTATCAACAGGAAGCCAACGCTTAAAAATTTTCTTTGCTTTTTCGCTATTAAGTGGTAAATAGCTACCATCATTTTGTTTTAATAAATATCCAAGATAGTACCAACTACTTCCTGCTCATTGCGGCATTGTGTTGGTTTCACGATAATATTTTTTATTTCCAATTGTTATGTTAACTCAATCATCTAAACTAGCTAGTGGGCTTTTTCCATCACTGCTAGGTTTAAAATTTATACATTCAGGCAAAATTAAAGGTAAATCTTTAACTAAGTGTGGATTATTGTTTTCATCAAAAACAATTGGGAAAGGTTCACCCCAATAACGTTGTCGGGAGAATAATCAATCTTTTAATTTATAAAAAACTTCCTTTTGACCTAATTTATTTGCTTCTAAATATTCAATAATTTTATTTTGTGCGTCAAGATTATTTAAACCATTAATTAAATTAGAATTAATATGAATTCCATCATCTAAATATGGATGTTCATAATCATTAGCTTCAATTACAAAATTAATTGGTAGATTATATTTTTTAGCAAAGTTAAAATCACGTTCATCATGTGCTGGAACACCCATTAAAATTCCAGTAGCATAATTCATTAAGACATAATCGCAAATATAAATTGGAACTTGTTTATTATTAATTGGATTAAGTGCATAAGTTCCAGTAAATACGCCGGTTTGTTCTTTACTATTAACTTTACGTTCTAATTCACTTTTAGTCTTAGTATCAGCTATATATTGTTCACACGTATTTTTATATTTTGATTTAATTAATTTTTTAGCTAGTGGATGTTCGGGAGCAATGGCAATAAAACTTACTCCATAAATCGTATCAGCTCGTGTTGTAAAAGCTTCAAGAGTTATTTCTTCACTAATTTTAAATTTAATGATTGCACCAGCGCTTCTACCAATTCATTTACGTTGAATTGCTTTTAAGTGTTCAGGTCAATTAATTTCATTTAAGCCATCAAGTAATTTATCAGCATATTTAGTAATTTTTAGAATCCATTGACGCATTGGTTTTTTTACAACAGGAAAACAACCACGTTCGCTAACCATTCTTCCGTCAACGTTCAATACTTCTTCATTGGCTAATACTGTGCCAAGTTGTTCACATCAATTAACATCAACATCACGAATTTCAGCTAAATCATGTTCAAATAATTTAGTAAAAATTCATTGTGTTCATCGGTAGTAATTAGGATCAGTAGTATTTACTTCTTTATTTGGGTGGTAACAAAAACCAAGTTTTTGTAATTGCACACGGAAATGATTAATATTTTTATTAGTAAATTCTTTTGGATGGTTATTAGTACTAATTGCATATTGTTCAGCCGGAAGTCCAAAGGCATCTCATCCGATTGGATGAAGAATGTTATAACCAGTTAGTTTTTTATAACGGGCAAATATATCAGTTGCTGTATAACCGCGTGGATGACCAACATGTAAGCCTTGTCCGCTTGGATAAGGAAACATGTCAAGAATATAAGCTTTTGGTTGGGTTAAATCATCTTTAAAATCATAAACATGATCATCCATTCACTTTTTTTGTCATTTTTTTTCAATCAAATTGTGGTTATACATAATGAATAAAATAGCTATCTATATTTTATATATAGATATTTATGTTTAATGATGAGACAATAAATTAGTTATTATGTTTAATATGATTAGCTTTAAATTGTTCTAATAAATCAACTGATTTTTTAGTTGATTTAAAAAATCATAATGATGATTGCTTATTGTTCATTAAACTATTGCGGAAGTTAGCATAAACATTAGGAAATAATTTGTTATTGTAAAAATGTTTTTCTAAGAAAATTTTTAAATATGTTCTTTGTGTTGAAGTTTCATTAGGACACATATTTTTCATTACTGGAATGTTGTATTTTTTACTAACAGCAATGATATCTTTTTCATTGGCTAAGATTAATGGACGAATTAATCGACTCTTGGTTCGATCTAAATACATTTTAGCTGGAAAAGTTGCCATCCTTCCTTCGTAAATCATGTTAAGAAAAAGTGTTTCAATTGCGTTATCAATATGATGACCAGTAGCTAATTTATTACAACCTAATTTTTTTGCTTCACGAATTAGGATAGCTTTTTTCATTTTGGCACAAAATGAGCAAATAACCTTACCATTTTTTGCTTTTTTATAAAGAATATCAGCAACATTACTCGGAATAATTCTTAAATCTAAATTCACTTTTTTAATTCAATTTAAAAACGGTTGATAATCATACCCGTCATAAAAATCAACTTTAATATGAATTCCATAAATCTTCATGTTTCAACCGTGTTGCTCATTCATTTTTTTAGCAAATAAAGCTAAAGCTCATAATAAAACAGATGAATCCTTTCCACCGCTTACAGCAACAGCTACTTTATCATTTTTATTGAAAAGCTTGAACATTTCGTTTGCTTTTAAAATTGAACCAATAATGCGTCGCATAAATTATTTTTCTTTTCTAAAGTACATGTAAGTAAAGTAACTACCAAAACCAAGAACAATTAAACCCATTATGGATCCAAGAACATAAGCTGTAATAATTCTTCAATTAGTTGGTTGTTCAACAAAATTGGCATTAACATTTCCTAAATAATCATTAAAAGTTGTTTTGTAAACATCTAACAGACCTTTAGGAACAACAATTTTTAAATTATGGGGATTAGTACAAGTGAATAAATCATTACCAATCACAAGGTTATTAGTAAGTTGCAATTTATTTCAGTTGAATTGAATAGTTGATAATTTATTTGTTTCGTGGAATGCATAATTATCAATCTTAATTAAACTATTTGGCAAATTCAATTCACTAATAGCAGTTTTAATAAATGCATTAGATTTAATCATTTCTAAGTAATCAGGAAGAATTAGGCTATCTAATTTGCTACAATAGCCAAAAGCATTAGGCCCAATTGTTTTTAACGATTTTGGTAAATTAATTACTTTTAATTCACTGCACGCTTCAAATGTATTATCTTGAACAATGTCTAATTTACTATCTTTATCAAAATTAACACTTGTTAATGAAGTACAACTTTTAAAAGCACTACTGCCAATGGTTTTAATGCTATTACTAATATTTACTTCTGTTAAATTTTGATTATTTGCAAAAGCTTTTGCAGCAATCCCTGTAACTAATTTTTCATTATAAGTATCATGAATGGTAATCTGAGTAACTAAGCTAGTTGGATCTTTTAATCCAGTAACTATATATTCATCACCTTTTAATTCATATGCTAATGGATCAGTATCGTTTGCATGCAGTAGATTTTTAGCTAAATAATAACTATTTGAATTAATTTGGCTTTTAATACCAATAAAAAAAACAAAACTTAAAGCACTTAAGCCTAGAAGTATCTTACTTGTTTTTTTAATTATGTATCCCATAAATAAAACTTTAATAATTATAAAAAAATGAAGTGCTTTGTACTTCATTAGCTTACTTTTTTACAAATTTACGTACTTTAAATCGTGCAGCAGCTTTAGCTTTTTCTTTTGCTTTTAAACCAGGACGTAAATAATATTCATGTCCACGGGCAATTTTACGAGTTTCAGCCATAATTCGACCAAATTTCTTCATTGCTTCGTTTAAATCGGCATTTTTAACGATAACCTTAGCCATAGATAGTTTTCACCTCCTTTATTTAAAATATTAAGTAAGTATATAATAATTATTTAGATTGATCAAGTTTTGAATAAATTAAGTTTCAACTTTTAGCAATGTCTTGGTTAGTTAAATTACCATTACTACAAATAAAAGCATTGCTAATAATAGGATCTTTTTTTAGTGAAGTAACAAAACCTTCTGTTTTAGGGAATTTAAGAAAATAATTAGTATTTAATTCACTAAAAATTTGACTTAATGTATTTGGAAACAAGCTTGGAATTTTATCAATCACAATTTGTTTAACGTTGCTTGTAATATCACCGTGTTTATTATTAATGTTTGGCGCACTTGTAACATTTGCACTAAAACCACTTTCGCAACCCAAATCCATATATACTCCACCCCTTGGCATACTATTAATCATTTCTAAATTAATTCGTGTTAAGGATTTTTTTGTTGGTAATGGGTTAGTAGCGATTAAAACATTAGCTATTTTTGAAAATTTAATTAAATTATCATAGCTTGCTATTTCAGTCGATAATTTTCCTTTTAAAATTTTTGACAATGTTTTTAATTCTTCGTTTGTTTCAATTTCATGTAAGTTATCTTTATCATTATCTAGATAAATTACATTAGCACCAAGTGCTAAAGCTGTTTTTGCTGCATAAAATCCAGCATAAGAATAGTTAAGAATTACAAAAGTAGTATTGGTTTTAATGTTCGCAATTTTTCCAATTGCATAACCATTAGCTTTAGGATTATTTTTGCTTCTAGCTAAAGCTTCAAGGCACAATACACATCCATAATACCCTTTTAATTGATCATAAGCCATGTTAAATGGATACATACCATTTTCGTGAATTGCTTCAGTACTAATCACATTATTGCTGTTTTTTAACATTATTTGTAATGTATGTGGCTCATTAACTAAAAATCCATGGCATCACGCTATTTGATTTGGATTGATATAACTGTAAATTTTGTCGCTCAAGATTGAATAACTTACAATGACATCATAACTTTTGATAATATTTTCATTTAAAGTTTTTTCAATTTTAGCTCCAGCTTTAATGAACTGCTCATTACTAAAAACACAATCACTAGACACATTATAAATTCCAACAGTATCTTTATGAGCAATTAATCGCTCAATATCATTTGGAACTAAAGGAGTAATTGGATTTTTCTTTTCAATTATTACCAAAAATTTCATAACAGTCTTTATTTAGTTTGTTAATTATATAAAATAGATAGTATTCTTACAATCTTGATTATTAACTATTTATGCCAATTAGAAATTTAACAAATTTTGCTAATACAACAATTAATGCTATTCGTGTAATTGGTGCTGAAGCAATTACAAACGCTAATTCTGGACACCCAGGAATTGTTTTAGGTGCAGCACCAATCATGTATGCATTATTTAAATATCATTTAAATATTGATCCATTAAATCCAAACTTTTTCAACCGTGATCGTTTTGTTCTGAGTGCAGGTCATGGGAGTGCATTACTATACACAACAATGCATTTAGCTGGTTTTAATAGTGTGAGCATGCAAGATATCACACGCTTTCGTCAAATTAATAGTAAAACCGCCGGTCACCCTGAACCAACATTAATTCCAGGAGTAGAAGTTGCTACTGGGCCACTTGGCCAAGGTGTAGCAATGGCTGTAGGAATGGCTATTGCTGAACGCAAATTAGCTGACACATATAACATCTACAGTGAATTAATTGATCACTACACATATGTGTTACATGGTGATGGCTGTTTTCAAGAAGGAATTTATTACGAAGCGATCGCTTTAGCGGGCCGATTAAAGCTTAATAAATTAATCATGCTATATGATAGCAACCATATCCAATTAGATGGTACGGTCGCTGAAACAAGCAACACCAAAACCAAGTTATTCTTTAAAGCCAATAATTGAAATTACATTTATGTTAAAGACGGTAATAATTATTTATCAATTAATAAAGCAATTGCTAAAGCAAAACACTCATTATTACCAACATGTATTGAAGTTAACACTACAATTGGTTTTGGTTCTAATAAAGCTAATCAAAACAGTATACATGGAGCGCCACTAAGTGAAGAAGAAATTCAAAATTTACGCAAAAATTTAAATTATCAATATAAACGTTTTGAAGTTCCAGAAACAGTTGAAGAAGATTTTACGAAAATAATTAAAAATCGGGCTATTAAAAAAGGAATTGCTTTTAATAAAGCACTTGGGGTATTAGAAAAAAATGATTTATACAAATATAACCAACTATTAGATGGAACGAAAAATAACTTTGGTTTAAATTTAAATTGATATAAAGATGTTGAATTTAAAGCTAAAGATGCAACGCGAAATACAATGGGAAAAGTTATTGATGTTGCTGTTAAAAATTTGCCAACATTAATGGTTGGGTCGGCAGATCTAACTTGCTCAACAAAAGTTGGTAATCGAAAAATGGTGACTTTTAATGAAACTAATAGAAATGGCCAAAATATTTTCTATGGAGTTAGAGAATTGGCAATGACTGCTATTAATAATGGAATTAATGCTCATGGTGCCATTCGTGGAATCAGTTCAACATTCATGGTATTTAGTGACTATGCAAAACCAGCAATTAGATTGGCAGCAATTAGCCATATTCCAAGTATTCAAGTCTATTCACACGATTCAATTACTGTTGGAGAAGATGGACCAACTCATGAACCGGTTGAACAAATTAATGCTTTAAGAATGATTCACAATCATTATTTGTTTCGCCCATGTAATAAAGCCGAAGCCTTATTTGCTTTAGATTTTGCTCTTAAAAATCAAACTAGTCCTGTTAGCATTGTAACAAGCCGACATGAATTTAATCAACCAAATATGGTGGATTATAATTTAATTGCTTGTGGTGGATATTTAATTAAAACTAATGAACAATATGATTTAACTTTAGTTGCAACAGGAAGCGAAGTTAGTGTTGCACTTGAAGTTGCTTCATTATTAGAAAATGAAAATCTTAAAGCAAATGTAGTTTCCATTCCTTGTCTTGAAATTTTTAGGAAACAAGATGAACAATACATCAATCAAGTGTTAGGATCTAAAGCACGATTTAGTATTGAATATGGTAATACCAGTATTTGATACCAATTTGTTGATTATCCAATTGGCATTAATACGTTTGGTAAAAGTGGAAAACCAAATGATGTAGTCAACTATTTTGATTTAAGTGCTGAACAAATCAAAACAAAAATTTTAGCCATTTTAAAAAAATAAAATAAAGGAGATATTTATGAATACAGGAGCATGAATTGGAATTATTGTTGCCAGTGTTGTTGTGGCAATCATTTTTACAGCTATTGTAACTTACAAAATAGTTAAAAAGCAATTTAAAAAACAATTAGAAGAAAATCCGCCAATTACTGAAGAACAAATTCGTAGCATGTATGCACAAATGGGCCGAAAACCAAGCGAATCACAAATTCGTGCCATTATGAACAACTTTAAACGCCGTTTAAAGAAAGATAACTAATGGCTGAATTTATTAAATCAGCATCAAAACCATCAGATTGAATTAATGATGGGCAAGTTGAAGTTGTTTTAATTGGTCGAAGTAATGTTGGAAAAAGTTCAATTATTAATGCTTTAGCTAATAGTAAAATTGCAATTACTTCGAAAACTCCAGGACGAACACAACTAGCTAATTTTTATGATTTTAAATCATTTCGTTTAGTTGATCTACCAGGTTATGGTTATGCTAAAGTACAAAAAGATGCTCAAAACCAACTAATTAAAATAATTGACGAAGTCTTGATGATAAGATCAAATGTATACATGACACTTCATATTGTGGATGCTAACGTCATAACAGCCGAAGATTTAATGATGGCTGAATATTTAAAAAAACGTTTTGTTCACCATTATTTTATTGCTAATAAAGCAGATAAGAGCTCTATGAAATATTATTTAAGTCAAAAACAAAAAATTTGTAAATATTTACAAATTAAGAATGATGAATTAATGTTTGTTTCAGCTAAAAAACAAATTAATATTAATCAAATTAAAAATTTAATTAATGCAACAATTAAATCTGTGAAATAATTAAATCAATTGCTTATTTAAATAGTTAGGTATGAATTATAAACACTTTCATTGATGCCTAGCTATTTTTATCTTTCTATTTATTATTGGTGTTTGCTGTATTTTCTTCGTTAAATTTAATATTAATCAAACTACACAATTGATTGTTGACAATGAAACAATGTATTTAGTGGTTAATAATAATAAATATCATTTTATTAGTAATAAAACTAGTAAGACTGTCTATCATATTACTAATCCAATAACAAACAAAACCGAAAAATGCTTTTTAGTTTACTATCAAAAAGTGAATAACCAAAATTATTACTATTGCAATTTAAGTAATCAAGAAATTTTTAACAATGGATTGTATTATGTAAACTTTGATTACGGAACTGCAAATTTCTTTGAGTATTTAATCTACTTTAAATAAATATAATTTAAAGTAAATATGTTAATTTACACAGTTAATCACTGAGCAAAAAGCAAACTATTTAAACAAGAATTTTTAAGTCTCTTTGATCGATGTGCTAAAGAAATAAGTAATGCCTTGAAATTAAAAACAAATTATTACTTTGATGTTATTATCGTTAACAAGCAACAAATTCAAAGAATTAATCACAAATTTCGCCATAAGAATGAGGCAACTGATGTGATTAGTTTTGCCCTATGAGACGCTAACGAAATTAAAACACCATTATTAGGTGAAATTTATTTATCACTAGCTTTTATTAAAAAGTATTCTGAAGAAAACAATTTAGATTTTGTAGAAACGCTTTTATTAAATTATATTCATGGTATTTTGCATTTATTTCAATTTGACCACATGCAAAAGCATGACGCGAATAAAATGTTTAAACTACAAAACAAAATATTATCAAAAGTAATAAAAAAGTAAATAATTATGCTTAGACGTGGGACTGTTGTTATTACTGGGAAACCAAACGTTGGAAAAAGTTCATTGCTTAATGCGTTAATTAAGCGTGAAGTAGCTATTACTAACCCTAAACCGCAAACAACCCGTTTTATGATTAATCATGTTTATAATGATGAAAAATATCAAATTGGTTTTATTGATACACCAGGGTTGCATAAGCGTTTGAACAAATTATCCGATTTTTTAAATAATCAAGTTAAATTAGCTTATAAAAAAGCGTGTTGTGCTATTTTTGTTATTGATGCTTCCAGAGGATTAAATTTTGAAGATGAACAAATTATTAATTTATTAAAATCAAATCATTTGAAAAACGTTATTTTAGTAGTTAATAAAATTGACCTAGACACAGGTGTTGTCTGCAAAGATTATGTTGCCGCGATTACTAAAAAATTAGATGTTAAAGACGTTTTGTATATCAGCGTAAAAAACAAAACTAATTTAAATAAAATAATTGAAACAATTGGCCAATATTTAGATGATGAACCAGTAACAATTACCAACAGTGAAGATGACGATAACTATATTATTACTGAATTAATCCGTTGTGAAATATTAAATTTATTTCGTCAAGAAATTCCTTATTCAACTTGTGTTGAAATTAAACATCGTCATTATGATCCAAAAACTAACGTTTTTGATATTTATGCAAATTTAGTTGTGGAGAAAGAAAGCCAAAAACCAATTATTATTGGTGATTCAGGAAAAAAAATTCATCAACTGCGAGTTAATTCATTAGCTAAAATTCGTAAAGTATTTGACTGCAAAATTAATCTGCATATTCATATTGTGGTCCGCAAGAACTGAAAAAATAATTTACAATTATTAAAACAGCATGGATATTAAGTGAGTTAAATTAACTGAATTATTTGTAGTTGAACGTGGCAAAACAATTACCAATAAATATATTAAGGAAAATCCAGGAAAATACCCAGTTTATACTGCAAAAACTGTTGGTAATTTAATTGCTGGATATGTTAATTCATATACATGTGATGGCGAATATTTGATGATTGCTGCTGATGGAGCAAATGCAGGAAATGTCATTTATTTAAATGGTAAATTATGAATTTCTAATCACTCTGTTAGTTTAAAAGTAATTGATCAAAATAAAGCAAATATTAAGTTTTATTTACATTATTTAAAAACAGTTGCTAAACAATACGTTAATTATTCTGCACCGATTCCTTCAATTCCTCATTTTGTAATTAAAGATATCTCTGTTCCTCTAATCCCAATTGAACAACAAAACCGTATTGCATCGGTTTTGGACACGATCGCCGAGCTTAAAGCCGAGCTTAAAGCCGAGCTTAAAGCCGAGCTTCGCGCGCGTGATAAGCAAAACAAGTATTACCAAGAACACCTATTAAGTGAAGAGTCTTTAAGTGGGAAGCTTTGAGGATTTAAAGAGGAAATTATTAAATACGTGAAACTTTCTGAAGTTTTTGAAATTCAACGTGGTAAAAGAATTACTAAGGAATGAATGAAATTTCATCCTGGTAAATATCCTGTTTATTCAGCTAAAATTACTGGTGATTTAGTTATGGGATATATCGATCAATATTTATTTGATGGCGAATATTTATTAATTTCTTCATACGGTGAAGCTGGAAACGTTTCTTATGTAAAAAATAAATTTTGAGCGATTGATAGTGCAACTCTGTTAAAAAATAAAAACTCAAATAGATTTAACATTAAATTTTATATGCATTATTTAAATTTAGTTGCTAAAAATTATGTAAATACAGCAGCAACTCCACCTTCATTAACTCCAAATGTTATTGCAAATATATTAGTTCCATTACCATCATTAAAAATCCAAAACAAAATTGTTGCCATTATGGATAAACTTGAATCACTAATTAATAGTGTTAATGGTGATATCCCAGTTGAAATATCAACTCGAGAAGACCAATACAAATATTATTCAGAATTGTTATTAAGAATTGAAAGGTTATGTAATTAGACGTCTTGAATATGGTGATTTTGATGAAATCATCACTATTTTAACGGATGAAAGTGAATCAATTACATTCTTAAGCAAAGGCAGCCGCAAACCATTAAGTAAGAATGGGAGAAATCTTTTTGTTGGCAACTATTGTAACTTTGAAGTTTTTTTAGCAAGAAGTAAAGGGAAAATCAGCCGTCTAAAAAAAGCAATATCAATTGAAGAGATTGATTGAAGAATGGAATGATTTACTCCGTTTAATTTACTCAATGAATTTGTTAGTAATTATCAATCGTTTAATCGTAATTTAATTAATGTTTATGTTAATTTACGCCAATTAATTATTGATTGTAAATATGATGAATTAGCTTTAATCTTAATTGTTCTAGAACAAATTATCGTTTTGAACGGAATTAGTATTGAAGTAAATAAATGTATTGAATGTGGTAATAAAAAAATCCGAAACTTGAGCTTAAAAAAACATGGCTTCGTATGCTTTGATCATTTTGATCCTAATGAAACTGAATTTACAATTGATGAATGTAAATTAATTCATCATTTATTTAATCATCAATATGAAGAAATTAATAAATATCATTCATTGATGAAAAAAATGATTTATATTTTAGCTCAATACATTAAAGATAATTTAGGGATTAGTTTTGTTAGTATTAGTCAAATCAAGGCTTAGAATGGGCTGCTTTTTGCATTATATATACATAGATTCTCATAAACCTAAAAATTAATAACATCTTTTGATTTTATCCAGTTTTTTATTAACTTTTTTGGTTCATCATGGTTTTTATATCTTGCTATATCTGCAAGACTTATATAATCGTTTTCAAAGTCATTAATTTCAACTTTTATTTTTACTCCTTTAGTTTTTAAAATAGCTGTTTTATTCTTCATATCTAACTAAACATTTAAATATGTATAAAAAGGATTTATTAAAAAGAAAAATAACAATATTTATTATCTACTTATTAAAAAAATGGGGGTCAATTCAACCCATCTTTTCTAAAAATAATATTTCCGTAGTTTGATTGTTTTTAGATATGGAATAATAATTTAATCGCAATTAATAAGACTATTTATAAATAAAAATGGACCTCGAATTCAAGACCCTATTTAAAAAGAGTGGTGTTTATTATTTTATCAATCAAGATAATAAGAGCCTCAAATTTAAGGCCTTTATAATAGCAACAAAATAAAAATAATTAAAAAGAAGTATTAGATGGTATGTGTGAAAAAAACAAAAGTGGTCGAAATTGACCTCTCTTTAGAGTAAGTAGATATATTGTTAAAAATAAAAAAATACCTATTTCTAGGTATTTATATGGTGCACATGAAAGGACTTGAACCTTCACTCATAAAGAACTAGATCCTAAGTCTAGCGCGTCTGCCAGTTCCGCCACATGTGCAACTAGGTAATAAATTATATATAAAAGCAGCTAAATAATATTAAACTATATATCTAACAAGATTATGCATAAAAAAGTTTATCGACAATTAATTAAAGGTTTAATAACTTTACCGGTATTAATTGGTTTTGCTTCAGGCGTAAGTTTGATAGCTACAAGTTGTTCGTCTTCATGAACATATGCTGATATTATTAGTATTAATGATTTTCATGGACATACTGATCAATATAATGTTGAAAGTGCAAATGCCATTACGGCAATAGCTGACAAATATACAACAATTAAAAAAGAAGATATTATCTCCACAGGAAGTGTTAATTCAACGTACTTTATCATGAATGGCGATAATGCACAAGGTACTGCAATTAGTAATTTATCAGATCCAAAAGGAAACAGTACTTATCAAATGTTAAGTTATTTTAATCCTGAATATTCTTCATTAGGAAATCATGAATTTGATTGAGGATTAGGATATTTAGATCCTAAACAAACAGAAACAGGAAAAGAAACTTTTGCTGCAATGGGTAAATTAAAAGCCTTCCTATCATGTAATACTTATAAAGTGGTAAATGATAGGCCAACATCATTAGTTGACTGGGTTAAACCATATGCGATTACACACATTAATGATTTAAATGTTGGATTTGTAGGTTATACCACTTATGAAACATACACAACAACCAGTAAAACTAATTTAAATGGTATTGCATTTGCTGATGCAACTAATACAAAAAACTTTAGTGATATTTATGCTAATGTTAAAGGATTACCAAGTGGAAATGAAATTTTGCAAAAAGCTATTGATGATTGCTGAAATGATACACTTGGTAATGGTAAAAATAAACCAGATGTTGTTTTATTATTAGCACATTCAGGTATTAGTTTTACTTTAGAAAATGGTAAATTAATTCCTAATAAGGATTCGGAAATTATTAAAATTATTAATAATTCTCATCATTTAAACGCTGTTTTAAGTGCACACACGCACCAAAGTTATGTTTATAACTATTTAGATGCTGATAATCGTAGTATTCCAATTGGTCAAGGTGGTAAATATGGTCAAGAATTATTACAAACTAAAATTTCTTACCGTAAATCAGATAGATCATTTAAAAACATTACTATGAATGTTATTAATATTGGCCATAAAAATAATAAAGGCCAAATAGTTTATCCAACTTTTGATGAATTGACTAACAAAGACAATGCTTTTGTTGGTACAGTTGATCGAGCTTGTGAAGAATGAAAGAAAAAATTAGCTCCAATCATGAGCAAAGTTCGTTTCAACTTAACAAGCGACATTGTTGATGATGACGATAACCCAATTGTTCCTTATAAACCAACCGATTATAAAAATCATCCAGGATATAATGATGATTTAGCAAACTTTAGTCCTGCTGCTATGTCAATGGCTGCAGCAATGGGTTACATTTTAAGTCCAGATGTCATTAATCAAGTAAATAGTAAAACTTTTCCTAGCGAAATAAAAGAAGCTGTTTCCGTAATTAAAAGTCAAGGTGTAGTTTGAAGTGACTTTAATGGTATAGACATGTCATTATTAAATATTGGTAGTGCTAGAAGCAGCATTACTGCTACTTCAACTACAAACCATAATCCAGTAAACTTTAATAATGCAACATCACTTAATTTAGTTAATACATCTAATGCAGAAGCTACTCATGGTTTGACAATGGGAGATATTTATTCATTCCAACCTTTTGATAACAACATAGTTTTAGATCGAACAACTGTTGGAAGAGTTAATGAATACATTAACACTTTGATGATTTATGGTGATGTTAATTTGGAAAAGGATTTAACTGATGGATTCTGATTAAGTAACTATAAAATTGGTTATAAATCAGAGAAATTCAAACCAGAAACTAAACCTGATCCTAGTAGTAAGAACTATTTCCTAGTTGATAGCAACAATAAAGCAATTAGTGAAGATACATATATTACAGTTGCAATGAGTGATTTCTTATACATGAATGGTGACTATTCGTTATGAAGCACGTGAACTAATGAAGATAAAAATAAAGGATTAAATTGTGATGCATACACAATGCCAACAACTATTAATTCATCATGAGAAGATGATCAATTTGCAACCTTTGGTAGCATGCGTTCAGTTTTCTTTGAAGCAGCAATGCTATCAAGCCTTGATTGAGACAATAAGATTTCATCAATTACTGTTGACAGCACAGTTGCTAACTCTATTTGAAACTTTATTCAAACAAGCCAAAGTTTAATTGCTAAAGTTTAATTAGCATTCAAAATAAAAATAAATAGACCATTTAATCTGGTCTATTTTTATTTATTTCGTAATCAGAAATTTTTATCAGCATTAATAGTTAAATTAATTGGTTTATTTTGAGTGATAACAACCGAATCTTCAATTCGTACTCCACCAAAACCTTCAAGATATACACCTGGTTCAATAGTAATTACGCTATTAGCAGGCACCAATTCATGATAAGTTGGTGAAATGTATGGAGCTTCATGAATTTCAATACCAACACCATGACCTAGACCATGTGTAAAACATTTACCGAAAATTTTATCTTTATAAATAAATTTTCTCACAATTACATCTAGAGTTTTACCAGCAATATTAGCCTGTGCGTTTTTTAACCCTAAATATTGAGCTTCTAAAATTAGCTGATACATGTGTTCAATTTTTTTGTTTGGTTTTTTATTGCCAATATAAAAAGTTCTTGTTAAATCAGAACAATAACCTTTATAAATACAGCCAATGTCAATTAAAACTAGTGAATTATTCTTTAAGATTGTTTCATTGGAAATATGGTGGGGGTTAGCGGTATTTTTTCCAAAAGCAACAATTAAATCAAACGAAACATTGCTTGCACCATTTTGAATCATGTATTGATGAATATGAGTTTTAACTTCGATTTCATTCATTCCTATCTTAATTCATGATTTAACTTCGTTTAATGCATTTACCGCAATGTCGGCTGCTTTTTGCATTATTTTAATTTCATGATCAGTTTTAATAATTCGAATAAAGCTAGTATCAATACTTAAACTTTCAATTCCTAATGGTTTAATATATTTTTGATATTCATTTAATTTTAAGTAATCATTTTCAATAGCAATTAATTTAATTTTGTGTTGTTTCACAAAATTAATTAAATCATTAACATCATGATACATGCATAAATGAATTGAAGGATCTAATTGTTTTTTAATGGCACTAAAGTTTCGTGCATCAGTGTAAAAATAAACATCTTTTGCTGTAACAAAACAAAACGCATCATCAACTTTTACATTTGTTAATCACAATCGATTAATAGATGAAAATAAAAATAGGGCATCAACATTTAAACTTTTTATTAATGCACCTAATTTTTTAAATTTAAAAGTGAAATCACTTTTAATCATAATAATTTAATTAGTAACTATTTTGCTTTAGTTTCTCTGTGTAAAGTGATTTTTTGGCACTTTTTGCAGTATTTATTTAAACTTAATTTATCAGGTACAGTTTTTGGATTTCTGCGTGTTAAATAGTTAATACTTTTGCATACAGTGCATTCAAGACGTACATTTTTCTTATCAGCCATATATTTTTAGTTAAATAATTGTATTCTATTATACATAATAGATAATGGAAAAGATTAAGATGAAAAATCAATTTTTTAAATGTTCAAAATGCGGTTCAATTGTATATGCAGTCGTTGGCACAACTAACGGTTTAACTTGTTGTGGTGTTCCAATGAAAAAAATGAATCCAAATAGTACTGATGCAGCAAATGAAAAGCATGTACCACATATTGAAGGAAATAAAATTAGTGTTGGAAGTGTAATTCATCCAATGACACCAGAACACCACATTAGTTTTATTGCTATTAATAATAAAGATTCAATGTACTTTAAATTTCTAAATCCAAACGAAGCTCCAGTTATTAACTACAACCTAAAAGGTGATGAAATAGTATATGAATACTGTAATCTTCATGGATTATGAAAGAAATAATTTGATAAATTAATAATAATCTTTATTAAAAAAGCAGTTCTATATAAATGGAACTGCTTTTAAACATTTAATAAATATCTATTAAACATTATTCTTGATTTAAAACAGATCTTATTTCATCTTCATAAATATTTTTAACTTCACCATTATCAAATACATGGATATCAAATGAATCGTTTTTAAGAATTGGCAGATAAAAAATATGATGAGTTAACTTTGATGCCTGTTGATAGCATTTTGATAATTCAATAATTTTTTCTTTGTATTCTTTTTCGTTTAAATCTTTATTTTTTGTTTTATTAATTGATTTAACTTCAAAAATATGAATTCGTCCTTTTTTATCTTTGACAATAAAATCAGGATATGATTTATGAGTTTGATCTAAACAATATTCATAGCAAATATTAGAATTGGTATAAAAGTTTTTACCCCATAAATTAATTTTGCTTCGTTCACATGCATTTTTTAAAAGAATAGCAAATTTTCTTTCAGCTTCTGAATCAAATGAATATTTATGATCAATTTTACCGTTATGTTCTTGACTTCAAATTCAATCATTTATTTCTAGAGTTGTTTGATCTAAAAATTCATATGAAGAAAAATCTGGTAAATTAACTTCTTCTTCGTATATAGACATTGAATCTTCATAATTAGCTAAAAATGAATGGGCACGAATATTAATTTCTTTAATGTTTTCAGAAACTAAGAATCATTTTTTAGAATTATCCTTAATATTATCTCAACACATACTTTTTGTTTCATCCATAACATTTTTTCAATCATCATAAAGTTCAAAAATTGATGGATTATATTCAACTAATTTGTGTTCTTTATTATTAACATCGGTTTTCTCTTTTAAGAAAGTGTCAAGATCAAAATTAATTTGTTTATTGAGTGATTTTAAATATGTACTTTTAACATTAAAATTATGATTTGGTTTTAAAATTACTTTCTTAAACTTTCTTGCTGTTTTTGGAATTCTTGCATAAACGTATGCCATAGTCAAATTGTTTTGCGCATCTTTAGTGTAGTTATTTCATTCTTTTAAAATCGGATTTCTTCTAACTCGTCCAATTACTTGTTCAGTTAAAGTTTCAACTTCAGTATTACGAACTTGAAATAACATACAAGCTCGTGGAATGTCATAACCTTCAGTAAAAACCATTTTAAAAATCACAATATCAATAGTTGGTTCAGTTTTAACTTGATTTTTTCAAATATGAAATGGTTTATTAACAAAGAATTTACAGTTATGTTCACTAGTAGTAGGATTATCAGTAATATAAACTCATTGTAAATCTTTATTAATATTTAAAACTGTTTTTAATTTTTCAAATTCTTCTTTGCCCTTAGATTTATTACTAATTTGCACAATTAATAATGGTTTAAAATTAACTCATTTTGCATATATTTTTCTTAATTCACGAAACTTATTTAAAACCTTATTAAAATCTCTTTCATTTTCATCATATTCAACACGTTTAATTAAATTAACGTTAACAGCTTCTTCATCAGTTATTTCACAATTAATTTCTTCTTTATTCTTAGGAGTTGCTGATAGATTAAAACAACATGTAAAGAATTCGTCTTTTAACTCGTTAAGGTTATTAGTGTCTTGATGACATTCATCACGAACTCAAATAATTTTCTTTTTATCATTTTTTAGTTTAAAAAGAAAGTTTTTTAAAACATTCTGTTCCATTAATAATGTTTTCTTTTTAAACTTATCTCTGCCCAACGAATAAAGATTATAACTTGTAGGAATATATAATGATTCTTCGGTAGTTATTTCTGTGTCAATGTAATAGGGATTAAGATGTATTAAATTAGACTTATATTCAATAAATCTTTCATGATTTTGTAGTGCTAATTCACCCTTTGATAATGAAGAAACAATAAAAACATAGTTTTGATCAATTTCTAATATTTTATTAACGACATTAGCAATGATATAAGTTTTGCCGCTTCCTGTTGGAGCTTTAAGAGTAGCATCTTTATTTTTAATTAGAAGACTTACAACATCATCAGTTGCTCGATCTTGCAATTTTTTAATTTCATTACTAATCATTGTTTTCCTCTAATTTCTTTTGTGTGTCTTTAAAGTTTTGGCAAATTCAATCAACTTTATCTTTTAATGACATTGAATTCATCCCGTAATCATTTTCATTAATTGCATTAAAAATGTTTTGGTCATTATTGTTAATAAAATTTACTTCATAAACACTTAAACTATCATTAATAAATGGTTTATTTTTTTCTAATCATTTAAATTTTTCTCCGGAAGTGCTTTTTCCTGTCATTATTCTTTTCAAACGTTCATAAGTTACTTTATAGGCAATGTTATTTTCATTATTAGTTGCAAGAATAAATTTACGATTTCCTTGATCTAAACGATTAAGTTGCATTACTGCTTCACCAGTTGTTCCACTTCCTGCAAAGAAATCTAAGACAACTGCATCATTATTATCAATCATTGCTAATAAGTGCATAATTAATCGTACAGGTTTAGGAAAATTGAAAATATTTTTGTCAACTAAAATATTAACAAAATCTTTTCCGCCTTCAGCTGAGTAATAATCATCGATATATGTAGATTCAAGATCATTAATAATATTTTCATATGGTTGACCAGCATCTTTTTGTTCAACTTTTCTAGTTCTTGGATTAAATTTAACTTTTTCGTATTGTTTACGATATGCAATTCAATCACCATCATTATTTTTATGGCACTCAATAAAACCCAATTCATCTCCAGCCTTGTATGCAGAGTAGCTTCAGGTATAACGCCCCGCTCGTTTATTTTTACCTTTATTAACATGTAAACTAAACATTGTTCCATCGGGTGCCTTGATTTCATAATCAAGACTTTTGATGTATTGAAAAGATCCGTTTGAACTAGGGTGGAAGAGCGGAGTGAGCTTGTATCGACCACGTTCATTAAGGTATTCATCTTCATAGATATAACCTAAATCTTTCAATCTTTTCTGATTATGTTTTAAAATTGAAATATTTAATAGCTTAATGTTTTTAGCATAGACTAAAACATATTCAGTATTAGTTACAATTGAATCATTGGCAGATGTATTACCACCAGGGCCATGCTTTTTAACTCAAATTAAATTACTAACAAAGTTTTTTTCTTGAAATACTTCATCAAATAAGCATTTAACATATGCTTGATTTTTATCATCGATTGAACAAAAAATAGCACCAGTATCTTTTAAAAGAAGTTTGGCTATTTCTAGACGAATTTTTAGCATCGATAATAAATGATCACGAGTTAACTTTTTATTTTCATAAGTAACTGTGGCAGCTTCTCCCATGGAGTTTGCTCCATAAGGAGGATCAATATAGATAATATCGATTTGATTACGATGAGTTATGAGTAGATTTAGTAATATTGGGAAATTATCACCAATAATTAATTTATGTTCATTCTTATATTGCTCAGAGAGAGAGAGAGAGAGAGACGCCGGAGCGACAAAAGACAAATCCTTATTTTTCTTTAAATAAGAGATCTTATTAGTCAATTTTTCATCAAAAATAGGGCGAAAATATAATCCTGTTCGGTTATAAACATTAATGATTGTTCTAAATCTTTGTAAATCAAGAATGTTATCGCACTTATTTATAATTCTTTGAATAAAACCAAAGTCCTCTTCACTAATTTCGTGATTAGTAAGTTTGTTTTGATAATATTCAATAACTTCTTTTCTTAAATCTAATGCATTGCTCATATAAACTATTTAGATATATTTTAATTAATACTAGTTGTTTGTATTAATTATTAACATTTTGTAGTAGGCAATTATCATTATTATTAAATAAAAAAAATAACCACAAATAGTGATTATTATTTTTTTTAAATAAAGACAAAACTATTTTTTAGGTCTCTTTTCAACTTTTTTGAAACGTTCTTTAACAGCTTTAGCAGAAGTATCATTCTTAGTAATTTTTTTTCCACTTAATGCACTTGAGCTTAATAAGTTAACTTCGTCTTTAATTTTAGCTGGACTTGGAATGATAATGATTAATACAGCTGAAAGTAATAAACCAATCATGCATAGTCCACCGGTGATTGATAACACTCAACCGGTTTTAGTTAATTGACCAGCAATATGTCCGTCGTTATCTGTGTAGAATCAGTTTCAATCAGCCGGATTAACGTTAACAGTCTTGTGTAATAAACCAGCTAAGAATGCAGCTATGAATACCATACCAATTCAAACAATGCTTAAAATCGCCATTGTAAATAGGAAGATTTTTCTTCCTCCTGCATTTTCATTTAGTTTGTTTACTAATTTATTTCTTTTTTTATTTGTGATAAATGCCATAGTTAAACACTAAGTATACATTAATTAGTAAGTATTGCTAAACATTTATTAAAAAGAAAAAACCACTACTTTAATAGTGGATATTTTATGGAGCAGGTGACGGGAATCGAACCCGCATACTAGCCTTGGCAAGGCCATATTCTACCATTGAATTACACCTGCATAATGAATTGAAAAGTACTCTAATTATATTTATAATTAACAGAGTTATGAAAATTGTACGTATAGCGGAGCTAATAACTAACGCTAAAACATTAGTTGAAAAAAATGAAATTGTAACTATTAAAGGCTGAATTCGCACTAACCGTGATAGTGGTAAAATTGGTTTTATCGAAGCTTATGATGGTAGTAATATCGAAGGAATTCAAGTTGTTTATAAATCTGAATCAACAATTAATTTTGATGAAGCAAAATTAGCAAGAACAGGTGCAGCAATTTATGTTCAAGGTAATTTAAATTTTAACAGTCGAAATAGTCAATATGAAATTGTGGCTACCGAATTCAAAACATTAAAACAAAGTGATGAAGATTTCCCATTGCAAAAGAAACAACACAGCATGGAATTTTTACGAGAAATTGCTCATTTACGTGGTCGAACTAAAACAATGCAAGCTGCAATGAGTGTTCGTAACCGTTTAATGTTTGCTATCCACAACTTTTTCCAAGCAAATGGTTTTAAATGAATTGCAACACCAATTATTACTAGCAACGATTGTGAAGGAGCTGGCGAAAACTTCTTAATTCAAGAAGATAAAAATAAACCATTTTTTACACCACAAGCTAGTCTTACCGTGAGTGGACAATTGAATGTAGAAACTTATGCACAAAGTTTTGGACGTGTTTATACATTTGGTCCAACATTCCGAGCTGATCGAAGCCACACTAACCGTCATCTAGCTGAATTCTGAATGATTGAACCAGAAATCGCTTTTATTGATTTACCTCAATTAATTGCGTTAGAAGAAGCTTTTATTAAAAATATTTGTCAAGATGTAATTAAAAACTGTAGTGAAGAAATTAAATTCTTTACTGAATTGCATCCAGAAATTAAAGACCGATTAAATCATTTAGTTTCTAAAGAATTTAAAAAACTTGAATATCGAGATGCGATTGAATTACTTAAGAAAGCGGTAGCTGAAGGGCACCAATTTGAAGATAATGATATTTTCTTTGGTAAGGATTTAGCAAGTGAACACGAACGCTACATTTGTGAAAAAATCTTTAATTGTCCGGTTTTCTTAATGAACTATCCAAAAGATATTAAAGCTTTTTATATGAAACTTAACCCTGACAATGAAACAGTAGCTGCTAGCGATCTACTAGTTCCAGGAGTTGGTGAAATTATTGGTGGAAGTCAACGTGAAGATGACTACAACAAATTAATGGAACGAACAAAAACTTTAAATATTGATGTTCGTAGCATTCAATGATATATTGATTTACGTAAATATGGATATTATGCATCAAGCGGATTTGGTTTAGGTTTTGAACGATTAGTAATGTATATCCTTGGAATTGAAAATGTTCGTGATACAATTCCATTCCCTCGTTACGAAGGAAAAATCTCTTGATAATTTAAAGAATCTAATAAAGAATTACACCTTTCATTGGGTTTAATTTTTATTACTTATAATATTTAAAAATTTGATTATGAATACAAAGCCAATTAATGAAATTACTAATAACGAAGTTAAGAAAGATGAGCCAACTTCGTTATTAAAAAAAGATGAAAAAACATCGTCTATCAATGAAAAAACTGAAAACACTAAAAATTTTCAATTTACTAGAAAAATGGAAGAAAGCATTAAACACAAATTTGCTAATGATGCAACAAAATGAAAGGAACTAATCCCTAACATTTTAACAATTAGCCGTATTTTTATTGCTTTTTTAATTGCTATCTTAGTTATTTTTCTTCATCCAGGCAATTTACATGACTACAAATCAATACAATGATATTTTGATGGAAATAAAATTGTGCAAATCAATAACACATATTATTTTGTTGGAACAAATGCTGCCATGATTGTTGCTGGAATTTTATTTCTAATAGGATGTATTACTGATTTCTTAGATGGATATATTGCTCGTAAATATAACTATATTTCTGATTTTGGTAAGTTATGAGATCCAATTGCTGACAAATTGTTAGTTAATGGAACAATGATTGCATTAGCAGTTAATGACTCAATTCCAGGCTGAATTGTTGTTCTACTTGTTTTTAGAGATATTATTGTTGATGGAACACGAATGTTGAAAGCCAAACAAGGAATATTAGTTCCTGCCAATATTTATGGCAAAATTAAAACTGTATTAGAAATGATTGGAATTATCATTATTTTCTTTGTTATGCCAGCTGTATTTGAAAGTAAGATACCTAATGTTGAATGAGCAACAAGCACGGTAACTAATAATGGCATTTGACCACAAATTTTAGTAATGTTTCCAGCAACAATTGCTTCATATCTAAGTGGATTTATTTATATGAAACAAATGTTATTTGGCAAAAAAGACTAATTATGAAAAAAGTAAATAATAATCAATATAACTGGGATCTTAATGATTTATTAAAAAATCAAACACTAGATGAATTATTTAATGAATATGTAAAGCAATATAAAACAATCATTAAAATTTATCCTAAGTTTTATACAACACCAACCAATTTTAAAAAGTGAATTAAATTAAATAATGAATTAACTAAATTAGGCAATCGAATTAGTAATTACATCAGTAATAACTATCATGAAAATTTAACTGATAGTTATTTTTTAGGTTGAAGTCAAAAATGATCACTAACTAATAGCGAATTAGGTAATTTTTTAGCTGATTTTGATAATGTTGTTATTAAACATAGAGATCTAATTAGAAGTTATTTTGACCAAGATCCTAGTTTAAAGCCATATCAACGTGGTTTTGAATTAATATTACGTAATGAGCCGCACACATTAAGTCCTGAAGTTGAAAAGATTCTTGATAAAGCTTCTAGTGCTGATGGAGGTGTGTATCAAGCTTTTGTTACTTTAACTGATAGTGATTTAAAATATCAAGATGCTATTGATAAAAATAATAAAAAACATCCAATTAAAACAGCAACTGATGTTTTTAAATATTTGAAAAATCTTGATCGAGCATTGCGAAAAAGCGCCTGAATGAATTTTCATAACGCTTATTTGCAATTTGAAAACACATTAACACAAACGTTGTACTATACATATCTAAAATTAAATACTAATGCAAAAATCTTTAATTTCAAAGATTATGTATCTTCAAGTGCTTTTGATGATGAAGTTGATGTTAATTTTATTACTAGCATCTATAAACATGTTAAAGGTTTTAAAGATATTTATCAACAATATCGTAAACGATTTAGAATTTTATTAGCACACCAATTAAAATTAAAACCAAGTCAGATCGAACCTTGAGATACATCAATGGATTTAAGTAGCAAGCCAATTCAGATTAGTATTGAAGAAGCTAAAGCATTAATTCTTGAATGCTTTAAGCCATTAGGTGAAGAATATTTAAAAGGAATTAATAAGGCTTTTAATGAAAACTGAATTAGTTGATTACCTAAAGAAAATAAGATGACCGGAGCTTATTCAATCGGTGGAGTTAAAGGATTGGATAAATTTTATATTCTTGCTAATTACGATAATACCATGAATGGTGTTGAAACAATTGCCCACGAATTAGGACATTCAATGCATTCTTATTTTTCAACTAAATGTCAAAAAGTAAGTTGTGAAATTGAAATTTTTTATGCTGAAATTGCTTCAATTTGTGTAGAAACATTGTTGCTTTTATATTTATCAAATAAATACAAGAAAAATAAAGCATTGGTTAATTTCTATACCGATCGAATTTTTAGTGGATTTTTTGCTGCTACAACTAGACAAGTTATTTTCAGTAACTTTGAATTCAAAGCTAATGAATTAATTAATAATAAACAACAATTTGATGCTAAAACTTTAAAAAAGATCTATTTAGATTTAATTACTGAATACGAAGGATTGAATAATAAAGCAGTTAAAAAAATAGAAACTGAACCTTATAGTAAATCATTAGTAACAATTTTAAGAATTCCTCATTTTTACTACGGTTCATTTTATGTGTATAAATATGCTATCGGTCAAATCTGTGGGTTAATTATGGCTAATAAAATTTATCAAGGTGATACTAAAGCACGTGATAGTTTTATTAAATTTTTAAGTAGCGGTAGTAGTTTATCTCCATTAAAAACAATTAGAATTTTAGGGATTGATTTAACTAAAGCTAAACCATATAATGAAGTTAAAGATATTCTTAAAAATTTATTAAGAAGATTTAAATAAAAATACCTAGATTTTCTAGGTATTTTTTAATTGTTGTTTTGGTTTTTTAATAATTTGTAAACAGTCATTTAAACTAAATCCATTAGTTTCAGTTCGAATTAATGATACAACAACACCAACAGTATTTAGTTTAATGGCTAAATCATGAGCAAAAGAGCGTACATAAAATCCCTTTGATACATCTAGTGAGATATTAATTATTTTGGTCTTTTCATCATAGAAATTAATATGGTAATCATTAATATTAACAAGAACAGATTGAAGCACCACATCCATATTTTTACGCGCTAATTGATAAGCACGTACACCATTAATTTTTTTTGCTGAATAACTTGGTGGTGATTGCAAATAGTTATGAAGAAAATATTTTTGAATAATATTGTCAATTTCAGCAACTGTTAAATTTGGAACTTCTTTTTTTTCATTAATTTCAGTTCCTAAATCATAAGAAGGGCTAGATTCTCCTAATTGAATTAAGACATCATACTTTTTGTTTGTGTTCAATGCATGATGTAATTTTTTTGTATGTTGTTCAACCGCAATGATTAATACACCAGTAGCATATGGATCAAGTGTTCCGCCGTGACCTACTTTGGTAAATTTAAATCGTGATTTAAGAAAATTAATAACGTCATTACTTGTTCAAGTTAATGGTTTATTAATAGCAAACAAACCCTTATTTTCTAATTCTTCACGTGTTAAGTTGATTATATTAGTTTTATTTGATAGCATATTTATTGTTTTTGACACTCTTTAGCATAATTTATAACTAATTTTTGATATTCATCCCAATGATTGTTTTTTAATTCTTTTAATTTTTGAATCATCATTTTTGGTGTTGATAACTTATTATTTAATCTGGTTATTAATATATAGAAGAAAACATATACAGCAATAACAGCAAAGCCATTAGTAGCATTAATCATACTACCTTTACTTTCAATATCAATCATTAATTTTCCAGAAACATAAATTGCATTTGGACAGTTAGGGTTAAAATTAGTTAATGACCCATATACAGTTATATAGTTCATATTGGATAAACGAACAATAGTTTGTTGGTCATCCCGATAGCAATTAATTGGTAATGGAATAAAATTAATTGTTACGCAATAAATTGCATAAAGAATAACATAAATTAAACATGCATAGACGAAATGATTTGAATAAATTCGATTGATCGGATTTTTTTCATGATAAGGATAATTAACACCAAGAAAAGTAAAAACATTCATAATTAATGGGCAAACTAAATGAAAAATAATCGTACTAATAATTCCGATAACGCTTGTATCAAACATCCCCCCAGTAATTCATTGTGGAAACATTACAACTCAATAAACAGTCATAATAATATTCATATATAAGCAGATAGCTAAATTAAAATTTCGTTTGCGAAAAATTCATGTTTTAAATAATGTCAATCACATTAAATAAAAGATAATAGTTAACGTGTTTCCTTGCACGGTAAAATAATGAAACATTCCAAATCAAAGTTTAGCTCAAGTAACTTTAAATAATGTTTGATACTCATTTCCAGGAATTAGTATATTAGCAATTGAAAGACCAACAGCAGTCAAACCAAAAAATAAGCCAATTAAAGCCAGGATAAAAACAGTGCTTTTAGGATTATGGTGACGATAACGATCACTTATTTTAAAGACTTTTTGATATTCAACAGTTGAGCTCAATGTTTTTCGCATACAAATATCATCTACATATTATTAAATATAATTACGTATATTTATATAATAGTTAATGACAAATATGAACAATAAATTAATTAATGAAGTAACACTAGAAGGTTATATTTCTAAAGGTGCATATGCTCATGACAAGAACGTATATTTTACTACGTTAAAACATGAACGTAGCTTTGTTAATTTTAAATGAACTGATAATTTTCCAATCTATGCAGTTTATCCTTTTTCTAAACAATTGGCTGAACTTGCTGAAAGTGGTAAAGAAGTTCATGTTTTGGTCAAAGGTGTATTAAAAACACGAGTCTTAAAAACAACAAAAATGGTTTACACTAGTATTTTAGTTAACCAAATTACTACTTTTGATGACGCTAATAAAAACACAGTCACGGAAAAAACACCACAAAAATAGAGTTAACAATAACTTTAATTAAGGTGTTGTTTAAGTTGTTAACTCCAAAATAAATGAAAAAAACAACAACTTAAATATTTTTAAACTAAAAAAAAGAAAGAATTTTAATTATGGAATTAAATAAAAATTTACAAATCTTAGCTCAAAAGATGATGGCTTATGCTGTTAGCCAAATGTATCCAGGTGCTTTAATTGCACAAGATCAATTAATTGAAGATGGTTTTCGTTATGCTTTTTATGTGCCAAATGAAGTTATTTCATCAAATGATTTCAATCGCATTAAAGCACAAATGAAACGATTGTATGATAGTAACCCTAAAATTACTTATACAGTTAAATCGTTGGCTGAATTAAATGAAGTATTTAAAAATAACAAATTTAAATTAGCTGCTATTCATAATGCTAAACAAGAACAATTTGATGTAATAATCATCAATAACTTCATTGATTTATGCCCAAACCTTGGTATTGATCGTTTACCAAAAGTAGATTGACTAGAATTAGTTAATGTTTCAGGAATTTACTTTCAAGGTAATGCCAATGAACAACAACTAGTTGCTATTGATGGTTGAATTGTTGATAATCAAGTTGATCATGACAATTTTAAGGCTTATTTACAAGATAAACTTGAACGTGATCACCGTAAAATTGGCGCTGAACTTGAATTATTTACTTTTGATGATAGTGTAGGTAAAGGATTACCAATTTGATTGGAAAACGGTGCGAATGTAAAATTCATGTTAGAAGATTATTGTCGGGAATTATTATTACGTAACGAATTTCATTTTGTACAAACACCAATTCTTGGAACTGTTGATTTATATAAAACTTCAGGTCACTGAGATCACTACCGTGAAAATATGTTTCCAGTTCTAGCCTTTGATGATGAAGCATATGTTATTAAACCAATGAACTGTCCTCATCATATTCGTGTTTTTCAACATAAATCACATTCATATAAGGAATTACCATATCGAATTGCTGAATTCGGAATTCAACATCGTTATGAATCGAGTGGTTCATTAACAGGACTTGAACGGGTAAGACAAATGCAATTAGTTGATACACATACAATTTTAATGCATAGTCAAATTAAGAGTGAAATTAAACGTTTCTTTAATATTATTCTTGAAGCCCATAAAACATTAGGAACTGAATTATATTCAATTGATTTATCTTTACATGATCCAAATGATAAAGAAAAATTCTTTGACAATCCAGAAATGTGAAAGAATGCTGAAAATCAATTACGAAGTGCATTAAAAGCGTTAAAAGTGCCTTTTAAAGAAGTGGTTGGAGAAGCTGCATTCTATGGCCCAAAAATTGACATGCAAATGAAAACTGCAACAGGACATATTGTTACAATTTCAACAATTCAATTAGATTTCTTGCTTCCAGAACGTTTCAATCTTGAATATATTGATGACCAAGGTAAAAAAGCACGACCTGTATTTATACATGCGGGAATTATTGGAACATTTGAACGATACATGGCAATTTTATTGGAACAAACAAAAGGTGTATTACCTTCATGATTAAGTCCAATCCAAGTAATGTTAATGACTGTAAATAATGAAAAACATTATAAATTTGCTAAGCGAATGCAACTTAAATTATTGAAGTTAGGAATCCGTGCTAGATTAGATGATAGTGATAATCGAATTTCTAAAAAGATTCGCGATGCTCAAATACATAAGATTCCTTACCAAATCGTTATTGGTGATAATGAATTAAACTCTAAGGATATTGTTTATCGAGAATATGGTAAAAATGAAGAAGTTAAAATCCCTTTGACTAAATTTATCAGCTTATTAAAAAAGAAAATTAAAAATCGCATTAAATAATGAATAATAAAAAAATTACTCCGATTAAAAAAGAGACATCCACTACGTATGTTAATCAAATTAATACGGGTAACTTTTTTAATTATGAAACTGGATCATATTTAAAAAAACAAGTTTGTGAAGTAATTAAACGTGATAAAAAACCAGTTTTAGTTATTGACATGAATAACACTAATGAATATACGACACAATTAATTATTGATCGATATACTGATTTAGATTTCTTAAAATTAAGCCAAAAATATATTCTTATTTTTTGTAGTGAGTATAGTTTTTTTGTAATTAAGCCCATCATCATTGATTTATTTAAAATTCGCAATGGTTACATTGTTTGTAATAACGGGGCTCGAATTTATGATTTAAGTAAAGATACTTTCATTTTTGAAAGTATTTTAGATGAAGCAAAGAAAAAAGCGGTTACTCATTTGGGAATTTTAAATGAGTTGGGTGTAACTGTGAGTACTTTACAAAGTAGCTTATCATATACAACAAACGAAGGAATTCATCAACACCTTAAAAATAAATTACGATTAGATTTACAATACACTAATGATTACTTAACATTTGATAACTATGTTAATTTAAACCGTGTTTGTTCAATTATTTTAAGTGATATTGATGAAACTAACGTTACAACAAAATGTGAAAGAATTAAAGGAACAATTCAACCTTGAGAAGTAAAGGTATCTTATGTTATTAATAACAAGTTTGTTATTACTAATGCTAACGCAGCAATGATTAATGCTGTCTACAGCATTCTTGAAATGCATCATTATAAAGGTTTAGATGACCTTTATTATATTGGTGTGAATAGTTTTGATTATGATTTATGATTTCAAACAAACGGTCGTCATATTTTGTGCCAAGAAGTCTTTGATAATAATAAAGCATTAAAAAATATTAAATTACATCAGAGTAAATTGTTTAAAAGTAGTGATAGCATTGAAGCAATCAATGCTTTTACTAATAAAATTTTAGATTATTATGCATAATAACAACGGAGAATTAATTATTCATGGTGCGCGCGAAAACAACTTAAAAAATATTGATGTTACGATTCCGAAAAATAAATTAGTTGTAATTACTGGTTTAAGTGGAAGTGGCAAATCATCGTTAGCGTTTGATACGATTTATGCAGAAGGACAACGTCGATATCTTGAATCTTTGTCAACGTATGCTCGTCAATTCCTTGGTGGCAATGAAAAACCTGATGTTGATCAAATTGAAGGGCTTTCACCAGCTATTAGTATCAGTCAAAAAACAACGAGTCATAATCCTAGAAGTACTGTTGGTACAACAACTGAAATTTATGATTATTTAAGAGTTCTTTTTGCCCGAATTGGAACACCATACTGTCCTAATGGACATGGGAAAATTGAAACATTAACGATTAAACAAATTGTTGATAAAATTATGGAATCGTTTTTGGATAATGATAAGATCCAAATTATGGCAGTATATGCTCGTAAACAAAAAGGAACTTTTAAAACCGAACTTGAAAAATTACGAGCCAATGGATTCTTGCGTGTTCAAATTGACGATCATATTTATTCATTAGATGAAAATATTCAATTAGATAAAAATAAATTTCATAATATTAATATTGTTATTGATCGAATTATTGGTCATTTTGATCATGAAACACGAAATAGAATTAATGATGCTGTAGAAACTGCACTTAAACAACCTAGCAAGCAAGTACTAGTATATGTTAATGAAACTAGTACACTTTATTCTGAATCACATTCGTGTAAAGTTTGTGGGTTTACTATTCCAGAAATGGAACCACGTTTATTTTCGTTTAATTCTCCAATCGGAGCGTGTAGCAAATGTAAAGGATTAGGTGTAGTATTTGAACCTGATCCTGATAAAATGTTGCCATATAAAGGCTTAAGTATTAATGAAGGTGGTATTGAATTCTTTAAAAATACTGTTAATACAACCAATATTGATTGGCAAACATTTGATTGTATGTTAAGCCATTATAAGATTGATAAATCTGTTCCTATTAAAGAATTAACCCGTGAACAAATTAAAGTTATTCTTTATGGAAGTGATGAACCAATTAACATTACTGTTAAATCAGCTAACGGGAATAAACACCAAAAATATGATTATGTTGAAGGTGTTTTAAGTCGAGTTGCTAGACTTTACTATGAAACAACAAGTGAAATGGCAAGAACTTATTATGGTAAGTTCATGAGTGAAAAAATTTGTAATAAATGTCATGGTAAGCGGTTATCTGATGAAGCACTTTCAGTTAAGATTAACGAACATTCAATCATTGATCTAACTGACATGTCGATTGATCGGTTGTTAGACTTCTTCTTAAATTTAAAATTAACTCCACACGAACAAGCCATTGCTAATTTGGCACTTAAAGAAATTATTAACCGATTAACATTCTTACAAAATGTTGGCTTAGGTTATTTAACATTAAGTCGAAATGCTAATACTCTTTCAGGAGGAGAAGCACAACGAATTAGATTAGCAACACAAATTGGTTCATCATTAACAGGTGTACTATACGTCTTAGATGAACCAAGTATTGGTTTGCATCAAAAAGATAACGACATGTTAATTAATACTCTAAAAAAGATGCGCGATCTTGGTAATACTATTTTAGTTGTTGAACATGATCATGATACGATGAATAATAGTGATTATATTGTTGATATTGGTCCAGGAGCAGGAATTTATGGGGGAAAAGTAGTTGCTACAGGAACACCAGAAGAAATTAAAAATAATCCTGAATCATTAACAGGACAATATTTATCTAACAAGCTAAAAATTGAAACACCAAAAAATAGAAGAAGTGGTAATGGCAAAAAAATTATTCTTAAAGGAGCTAAATTAAATAACTTAAAAAACGTTAATGTTACTATTCCGTTAGGTAAATTTGTTTGTGTCACTGGAGTGAGTGGTAGTGGTAAATCAACCTTAATTCTTGATACATTAGCAACAAATATTACTAAAGTAATTAGTAATCCATTTGTAAGTGCTCCAGAAGTTAAAAGTTTAACAGGAATTAATGATATTGATAAATTAATAATTGTTGATCAAGAACCAATCGGAAGAACACCACGTTCTAATCCAGCAACTTATGTTGGTGTATTTGATGATATAAGAGCTTTGTTTGCCGAAATTCCTGAAGCTAAAGCACGTGGTTATACTAAAGGACGATTTAGTTTTAATCTTCCGGGGGGAAGATGTGAAAAGTGTGCAGGAGATGGTGTCATTCGAATTTCGATGCAATTTTTACCGGATGTTTATGTTAAATGTGATGAATGTCATGGTAAGAAATATAATGAGGCAACTTTAAGTATTAAATATAAAGGTAAATCAATTTACGATGTATTGGAAATGAACGTTGATGAAGCAAAGGAATTCTTCAAAAATATTCCAGGTATTCATCATAAAATTTCATTATTACATGATGTTGGCTTAGGATATTTAAAGTTAGGAGCAAACGCTACTTATTTAAGTGGAGGAGAAGCTCAAAGAATTAAATTAGCTAAATTCTTGCAACGTAATAGCACCAAGAACACAATTTTAATTCTTGATGAACCAACAACTGGATTGCACACTCATGACATTAAACAACTAATTAATGTTTTAAATCGAATTGTTGATCACGGAACTACTATTATCGTTATTGAACATAATTTGGATTTAATTAAATGTGCTGATTATATTATTGATATGGGTCCAGACGGTGGAGAAAATGGTGGAAAAATAATTGCTACAGGAACACCCGAACAAATTGTTGACAATTATCCAGAATCATATACAGCACAATATTTAAAGAAGATATTGTAATTGAGAAAAATAAAAAAATAGCAGGACTAACTGCTATTTATTTTTTACTGTTTTTACGGTGTTTGTAATAACGATATCCGAAGTAACTTCCAATTACAATTAGAATAATGAATCCAAATGTTAGACCTAAGATTAAAGGTAAATTTGAATTGGAGCTCGGAGCTGGAGGATTATTTTCAATTCAATTAGCAGTAACGTTAGTTCCTAAAATGTCTTGAGTAAATTTTGCATTATATTGATCTTTTGTTCCTCATGGAATATGAAAATTAATTTTTTGACTAGAAGTATCATTTCTAATTAAATTATTTCCAAGAGTTAATTTGCTTAATTGTTCCTCATTCCAATTAAAAGTAATTGTTCCCATTTTATCACAATTAGCAAACGCCGTTTCACCAATACTAGTTACACTACTTGGAATATTAATACTTTTTAGTGCAATACATTCGTTAAAAGCATTTGGACCTATTTGAGTTAAACCACTTGGAATAGCAATGGTTTTTAATGAACAACAGTTAAAAAAAGCTTGCGCGCCAATAGTAGTTAATTGACTGTCATTATCAAAATTAACAATTGTTAATGAAGTACAACTTTCAAAAGCACTTCCACCAATACTAGTTACACTGCTTGGAATATTAATACTAGTTAATGAATTGCAACCAATAAAAGCTCAATAACCAATACTAGTTAATTGACTGTCTTCAGCAAAAGTAACACTTGTTAATGAAGGGCAATTTCGAAAAGCAAAACTACCAATTCCAGTAACAGGTTTTCCATCTCATACAGAAGGAATTTCTATAGCGCCTGAAACTTTTGATTTATCAGTTGGTCGAATATTTCCGTTACCATCAATACTTCAACTAATATCATTTGTTGCACTGTTTTCAACAACTAAATTAGTGTGTGTTGATTAGATATAACCATACCAACAGGAAGCACTGAAATTAATGCGATTCCTGCCGAAAATTTTGTGAAATTTCTAAATTTCATAACTATATTCTTATTTTACAAAAATAAAAAACAGCAGAATTAACTGCTATTTTTTATTTATTGCTTTACGGTGTTTATAGTATCGGTATCCCAAGTAACTTCCAATTCCAATTAAAGCAATAGAACCAAAAATTAAACCTAAGATTAAACCTAGATTTGATGAATTAGTAGGTGTAGGAGTTGGTGGGACAATATCATCAATTCAATTAGCAGTAATGTTAGTTCCTAAAATGTCTTGAGTAAATTTTGCTTTATATTGATCTTTTGTTCCTAATGGAATATGAAAATTAATTGTTTGACTAGAAGAAATACTTTCAAATAAATTATTTCCAAGAGTTAATTTGTCAGCTACTAATTGGCCATTATCTCAATTAAAAGTTACATCAGTTAATGAACTACATCGACTAAACGCACCTTCACGAATGCTAGTAATACTATTTGGAATATTGATACTTGTTAATGCAATACAATCTCAAAAAGCACTTTTGCCAATACTATTTAATTGACTATCTTCAGCAAAATTTACACTTTTTAAAGAACCACATTCATTAAAAGCTTGCAACCCAATACTAGTTACACTATTAGGAATATTAATGCTTGTTAATCCTGAACATCAACTAAATGCAATATTAGTAATGCTACTTTTTCCACTAGGAAGTTCAATATCGATTTTTCCATATGCTAAACTTCCAGCAACAGCGTTTGTGCTTAAATCCTTACCTTTTTGAATGATATAACCTCCAACTGTGTTGCTACCTTCTACTGTTGGAACTCAATCATAAGTTTGATTTCCGGCAAACTCTATATTTGTTAATGCACATTCACTAAAAGCTTGTGACCCAATACTATTTACACTATTTGGAATATCAATAGTTTTTAATGAATTGCATCAATAAAAAGCCATATAACCAATACTAGTTAATTGACTTCCTTCTACAAAATTTACATTTGTTAATGAACTACATTTTTTAAAAGCATAATCCGCAATACTAGTTACACTACCTGGAATAGTGACATTTGTCAATGAACTACATCGATTAAACGCAGCAGCACCAATACTAGTTACGTTATTTGAAATAGTAATGCTTATTAATTTGTTACAACCACTAAAAGCATAATTAGCAATTCCGGTGACAGTTTTTCCATTAACAGTATCAGGAATAGTTATTTCACCTTGTATTTGTCCTTTATCTGCAGGTGAAATTAACCCATCTTCAGTAACATTCCAAGAAATATCATTTGTTGCTTTGTTTCCAACGACTAAACTACTGTGTGTGTGTGTGTGGATTAGATAGAATCACACCAACAGGAAGTGCTGAAATTAACGCAATTCCTGCCGAAAATTTTGTGAAATTTTTAAATTTCATAAGTGAATATATTTTACATAAAAATAAATAAAAAAAGCAGCTTTAACTGCTATTTATTATTTACTGTTTTTGCGATGTTTGTAATAACGATATCCGAAGTAACTTCCAATTCCAATTAGGATAATGAATCCAAATGTTAGACCTAAGATTAATGGTAATTTAGAATTACTGTCTGAATTATAAATTCAGTGAGTTGTTGCTGGATCTAAACCAATTCCATCTGGAATATTAGAGCCAGAATTTCTAATACCTTGAAAATTATTTTTATATTTTTCAACGTCTAAGTTATTAATTCCTTTTGGTAAATGCACATTAACATTTATTTTGTCTTTAAAAGAATTAGTTTTTTTATTGTAATTAGCAAAAATGCATGCTCAAGTTGTCAATTCTCTTTGGTGAACAGGATTCTTAATTTTTTGAATAATATCGTCTAGTATCTTACCAGTTCAATTAAATGTAATGTCTTGCAATTTTGTTGTATTAACAAAAGCAACAGCATAAATTTCAGTTACACTACTTGGAATATTAATACTTGTTAATGAACTACATTCAGCAAAAGCGAAAGCACCAATAGTAGTTAATTGACTGCCTTCAGCAAAAGCAACACTTGTTAATGAAGTACAATTACTAAAAGTATAAGCATCAATATTAGTAACACTATTTGGAATAGAAATATTAGTTAATGAAGCACATCAAGCGAAAGCATTTTCACCAATACTATTCAATTTACTACCTTTAGCAAAATTAACGTTTGTTAATTTTATACAATTATCAAAAGCATTTCTACCAATGCTAGTCACACTACTTGGAATAGTGATACTTGTTAATGAACTACATTTTTTAAAAGCATAATCACCAATACTAGTTAATTGACTGTCTTCAGCAAAAGTAACACTTGTTAATGAACTACAACAATAAAAAGCATTTCCACCAATACTAGTTACACTACTTGGAATATTAACACTTGTTAATGAAGCACATCATGAAAAAGCACTATTAGCAATTCCAGTAACAACCTTTTCATTAACAGTATCAGGAATTGTTATTTCACCTGAAACTTTTGATCTATCAGTTGGTCAAATATTTCCTTTACCATCAATACTTCAACTAATATCACTTGTTACTTTGTTTTCAACAACTAAACTACTGTGAATATTTGAATTATATAGAATAGTTCCAGTTAATCCACCGGAAATTACTGCTAATCCAATTAAAAATTTATTGAAAGTTTTTAATTTCATATGTACATATATTTTACACAAATAAAAATAAAAAAAGCAGCTTTAACTGCTATTTATTATTTACTGTTTTTGCGATGTTTATAGTATCTATATCCCAAGTAACTACCGATTCCAATTAGAATAATGAATCCAAATGTTAAACCTAAGATTAATGGCAATTTAGAATTACTATTTGAATTATAAATTCAATGTGTTGTTGCTGGTTCTAAACCAATTCCATCTGGAAAATCAGAGCCATAATTTCTAATGCCTTGAAAATTATTTTTATATTTTTCAACGTCTAAGTTATTAATTCCTTTTGGTAAATGTACATTAACATTCATTTTGTTTTCAAAAGTTTTAGTGTCTTCATTGTAATTAGCAAAAATGCATGCTCAAGTTGTCAATTCTCTTTGGTGAACAGGATTCTTAATTTTTTGAATAATATCGTCTAGTATCTTGCCAGTTCAATTAAATGTAATGTCTTGTAATTTTGTTGTATTAAGAAAAGCAACAGCATAAATTTCAGTTACACTACTTGGAATATTAATACTTGTTAATGAACTACATTCAGCAAAAGCGAAAGCACCAATAGTAGTTAATTGACTGCCTTCAGCAAAAGCAACACTTGTTAATGAAGTACAATTACTAAAAGTATAAGCATCAATATTAGTAACACTATTTGGAATAGAAATATTAGTTAATGAAGCACATCAAGCGAAAGCATTTTCACCAATACTATTCAATTTACTACCTTTAGCAAAATTTACACTTTTTAAAGAACCACAACCATTAAAAGCATAATCACCAATACTAGTTAATTGACTGTCATTATCAAAATTAACACTTGTTAATGCACTACATTTTCAAAAAGCATCTTCAGCAATTCCAGTAACAGCTTTACCATTAACAGTATTAGGAATAGTTATTTCACCTGAAACTTTTGATTTATCAGAGGGTTTTATATTTCCATTACCATCAATACTTCAAGAAATATCATTCGTTGCCTTGCTTTCAGTAACTAAACTACTATGGATATTTGAATTAGAAAGAACAGTTCCAGTTAATCCACCGGAAATTACTGCTAATCCAATTAAAAATTTATTGAAAGTTTTTAATTTCATATGTACATATATTTTACACAAATAAAAATAAAAATAGCAGAGTTAACTGCTATTTATTATTTACTGTTTTTGCGATGTTTATAGTATCTATATCACAAGTAACTACCAATTCCAATTAGAATAATGAATCCAAATGTTAGACCTAAGATTAATGGCAATTTGGAATTACTATTTGAATTATAAATTCAATGTGTTGTTGCTGGTTCTAAACCAATTCCATCTGGAAAATCAGAGCCAGATTTTCTAATACCTTGAAAATTATTTTTATATTTTTCAACGTCTAAGTTATTAATTCCTTTTGGTAAATGCACATTAACATTTATTTTGTCTTTAAAAGAATCAGTTTTTTTATTGTAATTAGCAAAAATGCATGCTCAAGCTGTCAATTCTCTTTGGTGAACAGGATTCTTAATTTTTTGAATAATATCGTCTAGTATCTTGCCAGTTCAATTAAATGTAATGTCTTGTAATTTTGTTGTATTAAGAAAAGCAACAGCATAAATTTCAGTTACACTACTTGGAATATTAATACTTGTTAATGAACTACAGTCAGCAAAAGCACCAAAATCGATACTAGTTAATTGACTGTCATTATCAAAATTAATACTTGTTAATGAACTGCAATTACTAAAAGCGCTATAACCAATACTAGTTACATTGTTTGGAATATTAATACTTGTTAATGCACTGCATTTATAAAAAGCACCAACATTGATACTAGTTAATTGACTGTCATTATCAAAATTAACACTTGTTAATGAAGTACAACTTTCAAAAGCATTACTCCCAATACTAGTTACACTACTTGGAATTGTAACACTTTTTAATGAACTAACACTAAAAAATGCAGCACCAGCAATTCCGGTGACAGTTTTTCCATTAACAGTATTAGGAATAGTTATTTCACCTGAAACTTTTGATTTATCAGAGGGTTTTATATTTCCATTATCATCAATACTTCAACTAATATCATTTGTTGCTTTGTTTTCAACAACCAAACCACTGTGAATATTTGAATTATATAGAATAGTTCCAGCTAGTCCACTTGAAACTATTGCTAATCCAATTAAAAATTTATTGAAATTTTTTAATTTCATAAGTGAATACATTATATAAAAAAACAAACAGCAATAACTGTTTGAACTAATTGTTGTTATGGAGCGGGTGATCGGAATCGAACCGACGTTAATAGCTTGGAAGGCTATAGTTCTACCATTGAACTACACCCGCAAAAGTGGTGCTGAAAGAGGGACTTGAACCCTCACGGTATTGCTACCACAGGATTTTAAGTCCTGTGCGTCTACCATTCCGCCACTTCAGCATCATGGTGTCCCACCGGAGATTCGAACTCCGGACCCCTTCATTAAAAGTGAAATGCTCTACCCCTGAGCTAGTGGGACAATAATGGCTGGGTAGACTGGATTCGAACCAGTGCATGTCAGAATCAAAATCTGATGCCTTACCGCTTGGCTACAACCCAACTGGTGGACAGAAGTGGATTCGAACCACTGAAACCGTGGGTGGCTGATTTACAGTCAGCTGCGTTTGGCCGCTTCGCTATCTGTCCACAATATGCTTATTTTATTGAATAAACAAAAAAATAAGTAGGTAAATTATATATAAAGAACATTAAATTTAGTTTTCAATCTTTAAAATTTTGATTTTGTATGGATTTTCTACACCATGAACTTCAATTGTTGAACTTACTGATTTATTTAACATTGATTTTGCTAGTGGAGATTGATTACTAATTTTGTTGTTATCAGGATCAGCTTCAACTTCTCCAACAATGTGATAAGTGTAATATTCATTATCACTTAAATCAAGGATTTGCACACGTGAGCCAATTTTAACTTTAGTTCCTGTAGTTGAAGTATTTTCTTCGATAATTTCTGCTTTATTAATAATGTTTTTTAATTCAGCAATGCGGTTTTCGATTTCACCTTGTTGATTCTTAGCTGCATCATAATCAGCATTTTCACTTAAGTCACCTTGTTCACGGGCTTCTTGAATGGCTTTAATAATCGCAGGTCGCTTTACATCAATTAATTCACGTAATTCACTTTGTACTTTTTTTAATCCATCACGTGAAAGTAAGATTTTATTTTGTTCGATTGGTTTGCTTTGCATAGTAATTGTTTAAAAATTATAGTTAAATTATTTATATATACGTTTAATCTTATTTTTTAATAACACTTAGATGAAGTTCTGATAAAGTTAAATCATCAACTTCACTTGGCGAATCCATCATTTGATCATAACCTTTACTATCTTTTGGAAAAGCAATAACATCACGAATACTACTGCTATTAGTTAAAAGCATCATAATTCGATCAATTCCTAAAGCAATTCCTCCGTGTACGGGAACTCCATAAGCAAACGCTTTAAGCATGAAACCAAATTTTTGTTCAATTTCATTAGGACTTAATCCAAGTGATGCAAACATACGTTGTTGTACTTTTGCATTGCTAATTCGAATGCTTCCACCACCAACTTCATATCCATTTAAAACAATATCATAAGCTCTTGCAGTTGCGTTTGCTAGATCTTGATCAAATGTATCTATTGAAGCAACACTTGGTGAAGTGAACGGATGATGAGCTGCCATGTAGCGATTTTCTTCTTCACTAAATTCATATAAAGGTCAATCAACAATTCATACAAATTGATAATCATTTGGATTCTTTAAGTTTAAAAAATCACCCAAGTTATTTCTTACTGCACCCAAAGCTTGATTAACAATTTTAAGATCATCAGCAATTAAAAAGATACTACCTTGTTTTAATTGGTGATCATTAAAGATTTTGGCAATAATATTTTTTTCGATAACATTTTTTAATTGTCCTTTTAATTCATTGTTATTTCATTCCAAGTGAATCAAATCAAATGCATGTGCATCTTTTGCATATTTTCTTAATAAAGCACTTTGATCTTTATTAATGAATTGGTCAGTAATAATGTATTTGATTGTTTGTTTATTTTTTAAAGCATTAGCAAAAACTTTAAACTGAGTATTTTCAAAATAATGATTAGCTTCATTTAACTTTAAATCAAAGCGTAAGTCAGGTTTATCACAACCATATTCATTCATTGCTTGCTTATAGCTCATTTTTAAGAATGGAATTTTTAAGTCAACATTTAAAACTTTTTTAAAAACATAAACTAAAAGATTTTCAATTAAAGTTTGAATGTCATTTTCATCAACAAACGACATTTCAAGATCTAATTGAGTAAATTCAGGTTGTCGATCGCTTCGTAGATCTTCGTCGCGAAAACAGCGGGCAACTTGAAAATATTTTAATAGTCCTGAAACCATTAGTAGCTGTTTATAAATTTGTGGAGATTGTGGTAAAGCATAAAAAGCTTTTTCTTTTACACGATTTGGTACTAAATAATCTCTAGCTCCTTCAGGAGTTGCCTTAGAAAGATATGGAGTTTCCACTTCAATAAAGTCTAATTGTGTTAAATATTCACGCATTGCAAAAAGAACATTTGAACGAAGTTTCAAATTATTTTGTAAATCACTACGTCTTAAATCTAAATAACGATATTTTAAACGAATGTTTTCATTAACGTTTGAATTAGTTTCAATGCTAATTGGAAGAGTGTCAGCTAAAGAAATTAATTCTACTTTTTTAGCAATAACTTCAATATCACCATTAATCATTATATGATTAATGCTTTTTCTTTTATTAACTATTCCTTTTACATGAATGACCGATTGAACTGAAGCTTTATATAAAGTATTAAAACATGAATCTGCTTCATTAGCAACCACTTGAATAACTCCATATCGATCCATGACATCAATAAAAATTAATGAGCCAAGTTTTCGACTTTTTTTAATTCATCCATAGAAACTAATTTCTTGATTGATCAACTTGTTAGTTATTTGACCACAATAAAATTGATTTTTTTTCATAAATATTATTTTCAGTTTTTAATTTCATCTATTGTTAATGTTTTTTCAGCCAAATTATTTTGGTCTTTACATATTACAGTTTGATTTTTAAGTTCATTTTCACCAATAATGAAAATATATTGACTTTGTTTTAATTCACTTAACTTAAAACCAGCCTTTAGTTTATTTGCATCGTAATTAACGAAGCAATTAATTCCTTTTTTTCTCAACAAATTGGCTAATTTAAAGCTGTAATTTTTTAGTGGAATTGAATTATTGACTAAAGCTATAGTTACACCATTTAGTTTCTTATTGATATCATTTATATGCTTTAATAAGATAGCTAAGCGTTCAATTCCTAATGCAAAGCCAATACATGAAACATCATTTCCACCCAATTCACTAACTAACTTACTATATTTTCCACCGCCAATAATTGTTGGTTGTCCTTTTAAAATTGAATTGTTTGAATTAATTTCAAAGACAATGTTGGTGTAATAATCTAAACCACGCACAAGTGTTTGATCAATTTCGAATTCAATATTAGCATCTTTTAATAATTGACAAACATTATTAAAATAGTCTTTTTCTTCATTTGATAAATATTGATCAATTTTTGGTGCATTTTTAACAAAAATTTTTGTTCCATCAACTTTATCATCAAGAATTCGCAATGGGTTAGTATTAATTCGTTCGACTGAATCAGGGGTTAATTGTTCAATATATTGATTAAAATAAACTTTTAATTCATCAATTCATTTTTGTCTTGAGCTAAACGTGCCAATATTATTAATAGTCAATTTTCAGTTATCAATATTTAACTGTTTTAGACATTCAATTGCCATTAAAATAGTTTCAGCATCAAAATAATATGAATTTGATCCAATACACTCAACACCAAATTGATGGAATTGGCGTAATCGTCCACTTTGTGGGCGTTCGTAGCGAAACATTGGCTCTAGGTAATAAAATTTTAATGGTAATTGATTATTTTCAAGTAATTTATTTTCAACAACAGCACGAATTACAGGAGCTGTTCCCTCAGGGCGAAGAACAATTTCACGATCACCTTTATCAGTAAAATCATAAAACTCTTTTTTTACAATATCACTTGATTTACCAATACTGCGAACAAACAAATTTTTATTTTCAATAACTGGAGTTTTAATCAATGAATAACCATATTGATCAGCAATTCGTTCACAAGTGTTACGAATTAATAATCATTGTTTAGCATATTGATTAAACCAATCTTCAGTCCCTCGAATTTTTTGGTATTTTTCTTTTTTTGTATTTTCCATAAAATTAACGAACATTTCACTTAAATGTCATGATATCAACAACCATTAATGAAGAAATAATAACAATAGGAAGAATTAGATTTAAGTATTTATCAGCATGCCCTAATACAATCCCATCAGTAGGTTGTGCCGCAAATGTTTTACCATATAATTGAACTTCAGGATTAAAGATTGATGAACCAAGTAAATTGAAGTAATCATCAGCAACATGAAAGAATGATTCATACGATAACGAACTTGAATACCAGAATGGATCAGCATATACAATATAAGTTAATGGACTACAATTCCATCCACCAGAATCAGTTTTATAAGAAATATGAATTAATGGAATTGGTACAGCAAAACCAGCTAATGCAAAACTAAAAATAATTACAACACAATTAATTACAGCAATAACATAGTTTCTTTTTGTAAAAACAAGAATTACTAAGCCGATTGTTGTTGCCAGGAAGTAATTAATACATAGCGAATATAATACGTCACCAGGATGCATATAATTAAAAATAACTAGATATTCATCGATGCGATCAATATAAAATAAAAAGCCTCATCCCAGCATTCATACATAGCACACAATTGCAAAAAATCAATAATAAATTATTAAACACACTAAAAAAGTTAGTGGGCTAATTTTACTTGAACCAAGACGTTTCATTACCATACTAGTTCTTAGTGTGTTGATTGTTAAAGGGATGCAAAACATTCCCAAAAAAGTAATAACCATTGCCATACTACTAGGAATAATAGCAGTTGATTTAATCATTCCAAACAATGATCAAGTACTAGTGATTATGAATAAATAAAGTGGACCGAATAAAAAAATTAATCCTGGACCAAATAATGATTTTCAGAAATACTTATTAATGATTTTTAATGTTGTGTACATAATAAATATGTTTAATATTATATTAACTATTTAAATAAGAAGATTAAGTAAACTTCTTAATTCGGCGCTTTTAATTAATGTTTGTTATATAGTTCAATGAATTTTTTAATGGCAGAATTAAAACCATATTTGCCTATAAAAATATTACGGTAATAAATGACAAATTTATTTTGATAACAATAAATGCCAAGATCAGCTTTTTTAGATTCTTGTACACCATTAACAGTGCAGCCCATAACAGCAACAGCTAAATTATCTTTAGGATTTTGATCAATAAATTGTTTAATTTTATTTTGCAATTCAAAGTAATGTTTACCTATTCTTCCACACGTTGGACATGATATATAGTGAGTCAACTTAGTTTTAATCCCACATTCTTGCAATAATACTTTAGCCAATTTAACTTCTTGAACCGGATCACCGGTAATAGAAATACGAATTGTATTGCCAATTTGATATTTCTTAATTAGCTCATATAAAGCGATTGTACTACGCACACTTGATGTATATATATCACCAGCTTCAGTAACACCAACATGCAATGGATAGGCAAAATTTTTAGCTAATAATTTATAAAGTTGAATTGTTCTTTTTGGATCGGTATCTTTGATACTTAGTACAATGTTAAAAAAATTATGTTCTTCACAAGTTTTTACATATTTTGTTACTAAGTTAATAATTTGTTGATTTGTTTTTACATTTATTGGTAATGAGCCAGTATTCATACCAATTCGCATGGCCGTTTTAAATTTATTACATAAGCTGATAACTTCTTTAAAGTTATCTAGATTAGGAAAATTGCCTGGATTAATTCTAATTTTTGCCACACCAGCTTTAATTGCACCAATAGCTAATTTATAGTCATATTGAATGTCAGCCACAAGCGGAATTTTTACGATTTTAACAATTTGTTTTAAGGCTTTTAGATCATCTTCATCAATAACAGCAACACGAACAATTTCACACCCATATTTAATTAACTGATTAATTTGTTTCAATGTATCGTTAATTCTACTTGTTTTAGTATTAGTCATTGATTGAACAACAACATTATCACTATGACCAATAGTGATGTTTTTTACCTTAACAATTTTAGTTGTATATCGATTGAACATTAAATTAGTTTCTTTTTCTTTAAGAAAGCTTTTACTAAATCATTAACTTCATCCATTGTTTGCAATTGTAAAGTTTTTTCAGCTAAAACTTTGCATTCACTTTGATTTAGTGAATTAATGATTTTTCGCGCCATTGGAATGGCAGTTGCACTCATACTAAATGCATGTAGTCCCATTCCTAGTAATAATGGAATTGATAAAATATCACCAGCCATTTCACCACACATTCCCACCCATTTCTTGTGTTTATTAGCCCCGTTAATAGTCATATTAACCATTCTTAATAATGCTGGGTTATTTGGTTGATATAAGTACGAGACAGTTTTACTCATTCGATCACATGCAAATGTATATTGAATTAAATCATTAGTTCCAATGCTAAAGAAGTCAGCGTGAATAGCAAACATATCACTAAGCGCAGCTGCTGCTGGAATTTCAACCATCATTCCAATTTGAATATCTTTTGCAACTTTTTTACCTTCTTTTTCTAGTTCTTTCTTAGTTTGCAACACAAAATCTTTAGCTTTTTTAAACTCATCAACGATGGCGATCATTGGAAACATAATTCCTAGTTTTCCATAGATGCTAGCTCTTAATAAAGCACGAATTTGTGTTTTAAAAATATCTAAGTTAGCTAAGCAAAAACGAATTGCACGATAACCTAAGAACGGATTCATTTCTTCAGGGAAAGTGTAATAAGCTAACTTCTTATCTCCACCAATATCTAAAGTTCGAATGACAATTAATTCATTTGGTTGTTGTTCTAAAACACTCTTATAACCAATGAATTGTTCTTCTTCACTTGGCCAATTAGAATTAGACATGTATAAAAATTCACTACGATATAATCCTACACCTTCAGGACCATAGTTAATAGCTTTAGTCATGTCAGTTGGATTACCAATATTAGCTTCAATTTTAACTTTAACTCCATCTAGAGTTTCTGTTTTCAATTTAGCATATTTCTTTAATTCATTTTGTTCAGCTTCATATTTGCTTAATTTTTCATTTCAAGTTTCAATAATAGGTTTTAAATCAACAATTCCATTTTTCCCATCAATAGCAATTGTTATATTGGCTTTAATATGATTAAATAAGTTTTTAATTCCAAACACAGCTGGAATTTCTAAACTTCGCGCCATGATAGCAGAGTGACTTGTTCTTTCACCAATTTCACTAGCAATTCCTTTAATAAACTGTTTATTTAATAAAGCTGTATCACTTGGTGTTAATTCATAGCAAACCAAAATTGTTGGTTCATTAATTGATAATAAATCAGGAATTTTTAAATCCAAAACATTGGCTAATAATCGTTCTTTAACATCGATAACGTCAGTAGCACGTTCTTTAAAGTATGGATCATCCATACTTTTAAAAATTTTCGCATAATTATTAAAAACAGTATCAATTAATTGGACTAAATTTACTTGCTTTTCAGTTATTTGATCCTTAATTTGCTTAATAATTTCTACATCATTAACCAGCTGCATATGAGCATCAAAAATTTCAGCCTTTTCAGTTCCTAATTTTTCTAGAGTAATGCTCCGAATTTGCTCTAATTGTTTAATTGATGTTTCAATTGCCCGATCTAGTAAAGCTAAAGCTTTTTTAGCATCAATTAGATGTTTTTTATCATTAACATCAATTTTGGGTTTAACTAATAAAAATGTTTTAGCAATTCCAATTCCATTGCTGCAGCCAATTCCTTCAAGAAGGTTTTTACTCATATAAATTTATTTCGCTTTCTTTGTTGATTTATTTTTTATATAACGATTGAAACAATAAAAAACGATAAAGAAAATAGCAAATGCACCAAAGTTAACACCAATTAAAATTCAAACTAATGGTGATTTAATATCATCTTTAAAGCTGATTAATAAAATCGTAATGATTGAACAAATAAAACAGCCAACAATATAAACAAGGTCATTAGGACTTAACATTGGTTTTTTATCTGTTTTATTCATAATGAACCTAAATTATATCAATTGTAAACGTATTTTAATTTAAGTTAAATAATAGATATTACGCACACGTATATATTTAATTTATATACGTTTTATTAAAAATAGCAACTTAAAATGTCGTTTTACAAAAAAACAAAAAAATAAAATAAGTTTTCATTTTATTATGAAAAAAATTCGATTATTTAAACGTTTTTCATTAATTCTTTCAAGTGTAATTGCATTAGGAGCAATTGTTACACTTGCGCAAAAGAATAATAATTATGTTTTTAATAGCAATAATGACAAAAAAGCTGAACCTGTACATCAAAAATTAGAATTTAATAAAGACGATTATACTCAAATTGATTGAATTGGTAATCGTGGTTGAAGTATCGGTGGATTTAAACGAGGCAGTGAAGATATTACTAATAAATTAGCACAATATCATTTAAGATGAAATAATTGAGCGTTATCATCAATTAGTAATGTAAAAATTGATTTAACTAATTTACGAATTAAAGTTAAATATACCGCCCCAATTATTAGTAATACAGCTTATGAACAAGACACTAATGCTTTTAGTGTTAAAATCGGTGTTTTTACTCCGCCAGCTCCACCAATTCCACCAACTATTTCAACTAAAGCGTGAATTATTATTGGTTCATCAATGGGTGTAGGCATCTTATTAATTGCAACAGTTCTAATATCTAGACGTTATTATCGCTTAAAACAAACCCTTTAACAAAAGATTAAATAATAATAAAAAATTCACTCCGTATGAAGTGAGTTTTTTATTTAATGAATTAAATTGATTAATTAACTAAAGAATTGACATCATGCGCAATCATTAATTCTTCGTTAGTTCGAATGATATAAATTGGACATGTTGCAAATTTACTACTAATTAATTTGTAATCTACTAATTTTTCTTTCAATGCTTTATAATCAAGACTAGTATTTATAACGTGTAAGTTGTTTAAAATGTTTTGAATAGTCTGAAGATCGTTTTCACCAATTCCACCAGTAAAAACAATTCCATCAACATTGTTTTGTAATTCATTGATGTATTGTACTATGTATTTAGCTACACGTTTAGTGAACATAATTGCTGCTTTTAATGCTTTCATATCACCTTTATCAATATTAGCGTTAATTTCTCGGAAATCATTTGTACCGCACATTCCTTTTAAACCGGATTTTTTATTTAATAAATCATCAACTTCATTTGGTTTAAAACCTTGACGAATTAAATAAGTAACTACAGAAGGATCGATATCGCCACATCTTGTTCCCATCACTAATCCTTCCAACGGAGTTAACCCCATTGAAGTATCTATTGATTTGCTATGTTCAATTGCACAAACACTAGCTCCATTTCCTAAATGGCAGACAACTAAATTAACATCTTTTTTATTAAGAATTTTTTGCATTTGTTCAGTAATGTATCGATAACTTGTACCATGGAATCCATAACGATAAATTTGGTATTTTTTAACAATATCATCACTTAGTGCATATTGGTTATAGTCAGGAATTGTTGTATGGAATGATGTATCAAATACAACAACATTTGGTGTATTAGGTAGTAATGATTGAAAGGTTTTTATTGTATCAACTTCTGGTGGGTTGTGTAGTGGTACTAATGGATAATAATCAACTAAATCCTTAATTACTTTTTCATTAACTATTGCTGAATTCAAGTATTTTCTTCCACCCATTACAATGCGATGTCCAATACCTTTAATTAGTTTAAAATCAGGAATGATATTGTGTTTTTTAAGTGCATTTAAAATTAAATTAACTCCTGTTTCATGGTTAGGAATACTAATGTTTTCTTCCTTATGAACTTCTTTAGATTTAAAACTGAAAATTCCAATAGGGTTAGAAATTTTTTCACATTGGCCACTAGCTAAAACTTCATAATTATTAGTTTGATATACTTTGAATTTAATGCTGCTGCTTCCTGCATTAATTACTAAAATCATGGTATTTTTATTCATTTTTTTCTCCTTAGTAGATGAATTGAACATCGTGAATATCTTTGATTTCATTTTTAAAAACTTCTTTGATTCCACTATCAAATTCTTCCCCATTAAATGGGCATGTTGCACATGCACCTGTTACTTTTAGGGTTAAAGTGTGATCAAGATAAGAAACAAACTCAACATCACCACCATCATAGTTAATATAAACTCGAACGGTTGCTAATAGATCATGAATCTCTTGCAGAGTTTTATTCTCATTAGTTTCTTTCATATTTGTTAAATATAACTATTATTATTATAATTATTATCATTTGATCTACAGCATTAGCTCAATTGTATAGAGCGTCTGGCTTCGGACCAGAAGGTTAGGGGTTAGAGTCCCTTATGCTGTGCCATTAAAATTAATATGTACATTCGTACATATTTTTTATTTTCTAGCTATGATTAAACAATGCTTTAATACAAACAATGCTTATAAAATTTAATTCAACAAATACTTTGTTAGATTAAAATATAAAATATAACTTAATTTAATATATATGCCTAAAATTAGTCCATTAAAACAAAGTTCAAAAGGATTAGAAGAAAATTTAATTTTCTTATTAGATTTACCTTATAGCATTAGTTATCTAAAGAGTAATCGTGATTATCAAAATTTAATGCTAAATGAAATTTATGCTTATGAAACTTTAATTAAAAAAACCAAAACAAGTAAACATCACTTAAAATCAATTGTTGATAAATTTAATAGTGTTTCATTAACTAAGTATGAAAGCAAAGGAACAAAAACCTTTAAAACAAATGATGAGTTAATTGATTTTGCTGCTTATTTAAAAATTTATGTAAAAAATATTTTAAAGATTGATTTAGATACTTGTAAAAATAACTCAAACTCAATTAAAGAAGTTCAAACTGTTGAACCAATTCAACAAAATGTGGGCCAAATGAATGAACAATTAATGGGAATGAACTTTAATGAAATGTTTAATAACCAAAGTTCACCAAATTCGCCTACGATTACTATTTTAAATCCAGAGATCCAACGTCAAGCACATAAGAATTTACAAGAACGAATTATTAAAGAAGATATTTACATCTTTAATTCTAAGCCAAAGCATATTCCATTATCAAAATTAATTTACACAATTTCAGTTGTTTGCTATGCATTAATGTTAATTGCTTATGGAATTGTATTATTGCTGCTTAATGGTAAAGGAACAGGATTTAATGACACTGAAGGTAATCCAATTATTTTTTACACTAACTTTAAAGCAATTTTAGCAATCGTCTTAGCCTTTGTTTTTTTTAATATGGGAGCATGAATGTACATTAAAGATTGAATAAATGTTCGTAAATATCGTAAAACATTAATTCAAAATACAAAATATGGAATTATCACTTGATATGTAGGAGTTACGGTTGTTTTTGCTTTAATGTATTGCATTTACTTATTATGACCACAAGGCGGTATTGGAGCAACTATTTTTGAATATTTAAAGGTAGCAAATGAAAAAACTTATGCTAATATACTAGCACTTGAAATTATTGTTTCTTTTGGATTATTCCTAACACTTTCAATTACTGTATTTGGAATTATTTTATCAACAACAGCACCAAAAATTAATCTAGCAAAATTGCAAGGATTAATGATAGAAGAAATGAATAAAATAACTAGTAATAATCCAGTTAATAATTAATCTGATGGTGACAGTAAACTAACTTTGAATTAACTAATGAAATTTACTCATAAAGAATCACGAATAAAAAAGTTTCTATTTCCTTTTTATCCACATAAATGCTTTAAAAATAGTAAGCTAATGATGTTATTAGCTGCACTTTTAGCATTAAAAATTCTTTTTGGATTTATTCATGTTAAAATTCCTGGGATTAATTTAGCTATTGGTTTTGCGTATGTTCCAATTATGATTTGTGGCTGGTTCTTTGGGCCAATTATTGGTTTTATATTTGGGGCAATTAGCGATACAATTGGTTTTTTAACACATCCAACATCGGTGTGATTTTGAATGTATGCGATTGTTGAACCAACAATTGGAATGTGAAGTGGTTTAATTCATGGGTGTTTTTATTTACGGAATAAAAACAATAAAACGATAATAAACTTAGTATTTGATGTTTTTTTTCAACAAATCTTTTTAGTAGGTTTTATTTTAGTTTGCTTTTGCGGTTTAATTTTTTGAAGTGATCAAGGTAAAAAGCCAATTTCATCTGTTTGCAAAATTCTTTTAATCATTTTAGTCAGTTTATATTTTGTTTTTATGGAAGTGCTTACATTTTTGTATTTAATAAGAGCAAAAAATAATATCAATCAATGTTTAATTTTTATTTATAGTACTTTATTAGTTACATCAATAATTACAGTTACTAGTTTTTTACTTGGACCAATCAGTACTGTTGAATATTTAAGATATATTAATGGTGTTTATCCAGACGCGTGAGTACGTTATGGAATGATTTATTATTTGGTACCAAGAATTATTGTCCAATGTTTAAAAACACCGATTGAATCAATTGTTCTAGCAAGCTTAATTTTGTTAACACAAAACTTATTTGATGACTACATTAATAATTTGAATAATCGCTGAGAAACTGATTATTAGTGTAATTCTTTGTACAATTTTTTTATCATGCTTAACATTCGTTTACGGTATGAAGTAATATATTTGTATTGGTACATACTATAACTTCATACAAAGGAAAAATAACACGAAATATATAAAAACTTAGTGATTGTAACATGATCAATATTTGGATCATATTTTTTTAATAAATAAGTTTCATATTCAGTATTGTGAATATTAGCTTCTTTAATAAAATTAACTAGATCAAAATGTGGAAAGTTTAGTCGACTTCATTCAAAATCAATAAAAGTTAGTTGTTTTGTTTTCTTTTGGTAGATCATGTTTCATGGCGAAAAATCATTATGACAAAAAGTCAAAGGAATTGTTTTTTCAAATTCACTTAAACACTCATAGAAATAACTAGAGTATTTTTTTTCAATGTTATGATCAAATTCTTTATAAATATAAAAATCATTACGAAGAATTTTATCCTTGTTTGAATACTTAATTCCGTGAATTTTTTGTAATTTATTGCTTAATGCATCAAGAAAATCATAATTTGTTACTGTTTTTTTACCAGGAGTAATTCCACTAATGTATAAGCGAACCATATCACCACTTTGTGAATCAAAATAAAGAACATTAAAAGCATCTTTAATTTGTTTGATTAATTCTAAAACTAAAGCTTCATTATCACGTTTTAATCATTGGTCAATTAATCCAATTCTTACTACATAACGTTGCTTATTTTTTAAAGTTATTACATAGCTGTGATTAGTATAACCATTGCTTTGGTAGCGAATTGATAAAATATCATCAATATCAATATTTTTTACAACTTTAACCAAAAGCTCAATGGCTTTTTGTTCATATTTATTATTAGCTTTAACCATTGTTAGTTGACACTTTAACCTTTGAATTGCATTTTAGAATTTTAACGTGGCCGTCACAGTTGTTGATGTTAATTGTTGAAATTAAGCAACGTGTATCAATTTCACGAATTGCTTGAACTAAATTACTAACTTGGACAACTGGACAAACAGTTATTAAAACACTATTTTCTTTTCGACTATAACCACCAAACGATTTAATAACAGTAGTTGGATGAGTATAATCAACTTCTTTTAATTTATTTAAAATCTTTTCAACATCACTTGTAAAGATTTCAAGATGAACAATCTTTTTACTTGGATAAAGAATATTAATTACAAAACTGTTAACAAGAATTCATAAAATTGCTGCTAAATAGTTTGCACTAATAGCATATCGTCATGTTGAATAAATTTCAATATGATCACTGAAGACAATAAAATTAGTAAAGTAGCTTCCTAATAGAACACCAATTGTCATAAAGAATAATTGACTAATTTTTAATACTGAATGTAATTCTTTATTCTTAATTTCTGATAGATAAATAGAGAATGTTTCAGTTCCACCAGTACTTGAACCGATAATAAATGCTAATGAGTTAGTAAACGAAGCAATTAAACTGTGAACAATAATGTAAAGGAATAGAATAAATGCTCGAACTATATTTTCGGTTTCAATGTCATTTTTAACTAAAACACTAACATTATTACGATTGTATTCAATTGTACTTCAATCATATGTATCTCATGAAATGCTTTTAGGTAAACTTGGTCAGGCATTTGGATCAAAAATAATACATGAAATGTTATTAACGTGTTGTATTTCATTAACGCTAGTAGCATCACCGAAAATAGTAATTTTTTCAATTCCAGGTATTAGTGCTAGTGAAAAACCAAATAATTGAGCACTTAAAATGAATGCTAATGATAAAAAAATGAATTTTTTATTCATAGTGATTGATAGAAATGCCAACAATGATAAGTTAAAAATTAAATACATTCCTCAGAAAAAGCAGTTATAAATAAAAATGTCTAAAAAAGTGTGTTCATAACCTACTTTTTTTGTTCCATTAATAAGCAAAGCAATCATTCGTGCTAATCCTTGGAAAAAGCTTCCTATACCTCCTGAATATAAGCCTGGATTTTCAACTAAAAATAACGTAGAAATACTTAGCAAACATCCTAGAACAATAGCAAGAATGATCTTGTGTTTGTAAATAGTGATGTTATAGAATCATGATAATTTAATAATTTGGCTTGAGAACTGTACGTCTTGTGTTGAATCTCTTTGAAAATTAATTGCTTTCTTCTTAGCCGGCTTCATAGAAAATGCTATTATTAATTATCATAAATTATAAATATTAATTTTAAATGAAAACAAAGCAGCGAATAGTTTTAGGGATGAGTGGTGGAGTTGATTCGTCCGTTTGTGCATTTTTATTGCAACAACAAGGTTATGATGTTGTTGGTTTATTTATGCAAAATTGGGATGAAGTTGTAAATTATGATATTAAGGGTCATATTCAAGCTAATCACAATAACTGCAATGCTGCTAAAGATTACAAAGATGCATTAAGTGTTGGTAACAAACTTAATATCACAGTGTACTATAAAGAATTTATTGATGCATATTGAAAGGAAGTATTTCAATACGTTGTCAATGAATACAATAAAGGGCGAACGCCAAACCCAGATATTTTATGTAATAAATACATTAAATTTAATCGTTTTATTGATTATGCTAAAAATGAATTAGGAATCGATAAAATCGCCATGGGGCACTATGCAAATGTTGTTTACAAAAATAAACAATATTATTTAGTTCGAGCTAAAGATGAACACAAAGACCAAACATATTTTTTGTGTTGATTAAATCAAGAACAACTAAGTAAAACAATTTTTCCACTAGGAAAATTTACGAAAGATGAAGTAAGAAAAATTGCTGCTGCCAATAACTTTATTAACTGAAATAAAAAGGATTCAACTGGTATTTGCTTTATTGGCGAACGTAAATTTAAAGAATTCTTAATGAATTATATTCAACCTAAAAAAGGCGATATTGTTGACGTTGTTACATATAAAAAAATAGCAACTCATGAAGGAATTATGTACTACACGATTGGTCAAAATCGTTCTTTAGGTCTTGGCGGAATGAATACTAAATATTTCGTGTGTAAGAAGGATTTAAAAAATAACGTTCTTTATGTTTGTAGTGAAGAAAATTCTGATGAATATTTATCTTCAACACAAGCAATTTTAAGTAATTTTAATTGAATTAATGATGTTAAAGAATGATTAAACCGACCTGTACTAATTCGTTTTCGACACACAGGACAACTAGTTAAAGGACAATTTTATCTTAACAATGGTCATGTAATTATCAATTATGAACCAACTAAAGCCGTTGCACCCGGACAATTTGCAGTTCTATACATTGGCAAAATTTGTTTAGGCGGCGGAATTATTGAAAAAACAAATCAAAAATAAAATCTCTTTTCCTATTTAACAAATGAAAGGAGGTTTTATTTTATGCGTCAATTAACAAAACAAGAAAAATTAAATTTAAACGGCGGAGTTTTTCCGTGAGCTGCAGCTGTATGTATTGGCATGGCTATTACTGCTGCTGCAGGAATCGTTAACAATATTGTAAGTTGTGTTTCACAAGCAAATGGTTCTAATCAATATCAGCGTAATAGCTACTATTCACCTGGAAGAACGAGAACATATTATCGCTTAGCTGCTAATCCACAATATAGCAGTATTGGAATGCTAACATATTAAAAATATTTCATTTAATATATACGAAAATATATAATCTATTAACTTTTAATTTCATGAAAGCTAGCAAGAAGAAAACAACTGCTCCAAAAGTTACTAATTCTATTAATAATAAAAAAACAGCTAAGAAAGCAACAAAAAAGGTTGCTAAGATAACAACAAAAAAAGTTGCAAAAAAAACTACACCTAAAAAAGTAGTGAAAAAAACTACTAAAAAATTAGTTAAAAAAAATAAAGTTGTTGAACAACTAAGTACAAAAATATTTGATAAAAGTCCTGATGTTAAAGCTTTTAAACCAACTAATGATAATGTTGAACATCAAGAGTTTACAGTTTTTAAATCAAAAACAATTAACCGTAATAAGAATAAATCTAATCAAGTTTTATTAGTTCAAACTGTTCAAAAACGTGGACGAAAACCAACAGTTAGAAAACTGATTCTCAATAAAAAATCTGCTTCAGCTAAATCTGGTGGTCACATTACTAGTACATTGCTAGAAGCTAATACACGTTTACGTGAAATTAGCGAACTGGAAATGAATGAAATCATTACAGCATTAGTTAAAAAAGCTAAAACAAGAAAACATAACCGTAACACTTTAGAATGAGAAAAAGCTTTCAAAAAGTTTGATGGTTATGAAATTCCTGATGATTTACCACAAATTGTTAATGAAAAGTTAGCGGGAAAAGGTGTAACTTTAATTTTTAAAAAAGAAGACGTTAATTCTGATGCTAATTATCAAATTAACGAACTTTCTGGTGTATTAAAAACATCAACAAAAGAAAAGGTTGATGATGGTATTAAATCGTTTTTAGGAGTTTTAGGTTCATCAAAAATGTTAACGAGTGATGATGAAATTGAGTTTGCTAAATTGCTTGATGATCCAGACCCAGAAATTCGTCAATACGGACAAAATCAACTAGTAACTTCTAACTTACGTTTAGTTACTTCAATTGCTAAAAAATTCTTAAATCGTGGCTTAGAACTTGAAGATTTAATTCAAGAAGGAACAATTGGTTTAATGAAGGCAATTAGTAAATTTGATTATCGTTTAGGTAATAAATTTAGTACATATGCAACATGATGAATTCGTCAATCTATTACTCGTGCAATTGCTGATCAATCACGTGTCATTCGTATACCAGTTCATTTAATGGAAGCAATTAATAAAATTTTCAAAGCTGAACGAGATTTAACAACAAATTTAGGACGTGCCCCAAGTATTGAAGAAATTGTTCAAAAACTTGGCGGTCCAAGCGAAGATTTTACAACTAAAAAAGTTAGTGAAATTAAAAAAATTGCTATTGATTCGTTTTCAATTGATCGACCGATTGGTAAGGATGAAGACTCACAATTTACTGATTTCATCCGTGATAACAATGCACCAACTCCTGATGATTTTACTGATCACGAGTTAATGAGTCAAGAAATTGAACAATTATTCAAAGATGTTTTAACTGAAGAAGAAGAAACAATCATCCGTATGCGTTATGGTTTGAAACCATATTTTGCTGCAATGTCACTTGATGAAATTTCTCAAAAACTTGATAAAAAGATTGATAATGTTCGTCAAATTGAAGCAAAAGCCATTCGTAAAATGAAACAACCATGTAAAAACTATAAATTAGTAGATTTTGTTCATGATCATAACTAATAAGCGATTATTAACAATCGCTCAATATATTTCACAAAATAAAAAAAATCAAAATATAGACGTGATTGACATTGGCAGCGATCACGCCTTTTTATCAATACAGTTAATTAATCAAAATATTGCTAATTATGTCTTAAATGTTGAAATTGCTACTGAACCAATGGAAAATGGAATTAGCAATATTAAGCAATATTGCACTAATCCTAGCTTGATTGATAATGTTATTTATGGTTCTGAAAAATTCTATCAACTAATTAACCGTGATTTTGATACAGTTACAATTTCAGGACTAGGTGGGAACAAAATTGCTGAATTAGTTGTAAATTATGTTCAATTATTTAAAAAAAATAAACATAATTTTAATCAATTCATTGTTTGCATGAATAATAAAGTTTTTTATTTTCGCAAGTATTTATTTGATAATTTACCTGAATTAAAAATTAAAGAAGAAACAATAATTGAGGAAAATGGCTACTTTTATGAAATACTTATCTTAAGTAAAGAAAATGGAATTGGTGCTAATAATGAATTAACGCAATATTTTGGTCCAATTAATTTAAAAAAACGAACTAACTTATTTTATAAAATGCATAATAATCGTAAACAATATATTGAGAGTCATTCATTAGATCAATTTAATCAAAAACTGAAGAAAGAACTAAAATTGTTGTATGAAGTTATTAAATAAAGTTACTGTAAATGATATTTATCGAAAACTAATTAAAAAATATCCATTAAAATATCAAGAAAAATGAGATGAAAGTGGGATTAAATATTTTGGTAGAAAAAAAGCATTCATTGATAAAATTTTAATCGCTTTAGATATTAATGCTGCTTGTATTCAATTTGCTATCAAAAATAAAATCGAGTTAATTATTGCTCATCATCCAATTTTTACAAATAGTAAAGAAATTAAATTGTTTAAAAATGACATAAACAATTTGAAGCTTTTAAAAAAGCACAAAATTAATGTTATTGCCCTGCATACATCAATTGATAATCATCCTAACGGATTAAATTGATTTCTAGTAAAACAAATTTCTAGTAAAAATTTTAAACAAATAAAAAATAGTGATGGAACATTCTTTAAGGTAAATTTAATTAAACAATATAGTGCTAATGAATTAATTACATTATTTAAAGAGACGCACGATGTTAATGCAATTACTTACCATGATAATGGTTCGAAAATAAAATCTATTTATTTTTGTTCTGGAAGTGGATTTGGTGTTCTTAAACATCAATTGTCAAAACTAAAAAAAGATGAATGCTTAGTGACTGGAGATATTAAGTGACATAATTGACAAACAATTAATGATTTTAATGCTAATGCTTTAGATGTTGGCCATGATATTGAAAAGCATTTTATTACCTTAATTAGTGAATTTATTATTCAAAATTTTCCTAAAATTAAGATTTATAACTATTTCCCTAATATTAAACTAAAAGTTACTAATTAAATATAATTACTAAAAGATGAAAGGGTTCTTGAAGGTAAATTTATCAGAAAAATTAAGTTCAACTGAGATTGGCTTAATTTCTTTGATTATTATTCTGTCAATTACCTTTTTATTTTTTGCATTAATTTTTAGTTATCAATATTTTCTTTACAAAAAAATCAAACAGCTTAAAAAAGAATATAACAAATTGATTAATGCTAATACATATGGATCACTTCAATATTTGCAAAGTTTAAGCGCAAACAATGATCAATTCAAACAAATATTAAGCAAAATTATTAGCCTTAATAAGTTTTATAATGAACAATTAAAACAATTAAAAATTAACATTATTACAACTTCATTCGTTCATAGTGAATTTAAATTTAATCAAACACGCAAATTTATTACATTAGTTCAAAAAGATTTACAAAAATGTCACAAATTAAATGAAGTAATGAAGGAATTGTATTCGCATTCAACTTCATATACACAAGAAGCTGCACAATTGATTGCTGAGTTTAGAATAACATACGATCAAATTAAAAATTTTTATGCTAAAAATTTAATGAATAATTATCAGCAAGAAAAAATCTTCTCTTTTATTAATAAATTAAGTAATCAAATAACTTTTGCCAATGAATTTCAGTTAAAAATTGATCATGATAAGTTAACCAAAATGGTTAATGAAATCAATGAAACTAATCAGCAATTTTATAAATTAATTACTTCTACATATATTTATAATGAAGCTTTCTTATATTTAAAAAGAAAACAACAAAAATTAGCAGAAAATATTAAGAATAATTTGTCACTATTACGCAAGGGTGAAATTAATGAAGTTTTAAAAATACAAACAAATGTTGACCACCAAATTCAGTTACTGCAAACATCACTAAATGAATTGCAATTTAATAAAGTAAACGAATTTATATTATTAATTAGTGAAAAAATTGAACCTGCAGTTAACATTTTTAATCAAAACGATGAAATCAATTTAATTATTCAAAATAGTTTGGATTATTTAAGACAAAGCTATGATGTTTTATTTGAAAATATAAAAAATGTTTTACAAATTTTTAATGAAATTAAAAATTACTTTCATAACTACAATGACTGCGAAATTGAAAACATGCTTGATGATGTCTATCGAAGTTTAAGAAAAAACCGCATGCATTATGAGCAATTAACAATACAAAGTAAAGAAGAAAATTGTTTCGAAAGAATTAATTTCATAATTGAATTAAAAGATAATTTAAATCAATTTAAAAGTTGACAAAAAAGTTTTAATAATTGTTTAAATGAAATTATTAATAAACATGCGAAAGCAATTAATTTAATTAATGATGTTTATGAATTACAATTAACATTAAGTCAGTTTTATGAATTGAATGACTATCAAATTAGCAATTCAACATTAACTTTAGAAGTAATTAATAAAGACTTAAAACATTTGAACAAAATTATTACATTAATTACTAATAATTATGCGCTTAACCATACTATAGCTAATAATATGGTTGAACATATTAAAGATGATGTTAAATCACTTTATAATGCTCATCTAATGGATAAAACCTTACAAATGTATGCTAAAAATTTAATTTTCTTTGCTAATAAATATCGTTATGAAGATGAAACAATTTCTAATGCAATAGATGAATCTGAAGAGTTTTATAATCAAAATAACTTTGCTAAAGCAATAGATACTTTATTAGATGTTCTTGAATATATTAAATTAAGTGCACAACAAAACAAAATTAAATTTAATTAAAAATCACCACTAGCTAAATGGTGATTTTTATCAATAACGTTATTTAATTTGTTGCACTTTAAATTATTATTTTCATACTTAAGAGTTTCATTTAATTTTCTTAAACAACACTTGAATTATTATTTATCAATTTTTAAGTTGTAATTGTTTTTAACTACTTCTTATTCATTTTTAAACAATAATTTTTCATCCTGTTTACCAATTATTTAATCCTTTAAATAAATTTATATTCTGACCCAGAATATTAACTTATCTATTAAATTAAGTAAATTAGTTTTCCAATTAAATTATTTGCTTAAGCATTTCAATTAACTTTCTAAAATGCTTAAGTAGAGTATATAGTAATATTTAGCATTTGTTAATAAATTTATGTAATTAAATTTTTAATTTAATTATTAGAAGAAAACCTGCTATTAATTTTAAAAATGTGATTGCCATTAATTAAGTCTTTAACACGCATTGGTTTTTTGCCTGCTAATTGAACAATAATTAACTTAATAATGTAATCAGTAGTTGCAACACTTATTCCCGTTTTATCAACTGCAATAATTGTTCCAGATTCAGCATTAGATTTTTCGGAAGTAATTTGGACTTCATAAACTTTAACAATATTGTTATTAAGCATTGTGTAAGCAATTGGCTTATCGTATAAAGCTCGAACCAAACCACTAATTGTTTTTGCGTCTTTGTTTCAGTTGATTTGTTCGTCTTTATGATTGATCATGCCAACATAAGAAACTTTTGATTCATCCTGAATTTGATATTTAACTTTTTTACTAAAAAAGGAAGTAAAATATTTTTGCATCATTAGAGCGATTAATTTTTTAATTTTTTCTTTTAATGAAAATGTTGTTTCACCTTTGTCACAATTGATTGTCTCTTGACATAAAATTGGTCCATTATCAAGATCTTTAGTCATATAAATAAAACTAATCCCAGTTACAGAATCGTTATTCATGATAGCAGCTTGAATTGGACTAGCACCACGGTATTTTGGCAATAAACTAGGATGAATATTAATACATTTATATTGTGGATAATTTAAGATTAATTCTGGAATAATTTTTCCATAACTACAAGTTAAAATTAAATCAGGATTAGTTTTTAATATTTCTTCTGCTTCATCTTTTAGCTTAATTGGCTGAAAAATCTTATAACCCTTTTCAATTGCAAACTGCTTAACAGGAGAAAAAATAATTTCTTTTTTACGATTACTCAAACTGTCTGCTCGTGTAACAACGGCCACTATTTCATAATCTAAATGGCTTAATGCTTCTAATGCACTTAAAGAAATATCATCAGTTCCAAAAAACAAGACTTTTAATTTCTTCATAATCTGATTAGTTTTTTTCTATGGCTTTTTGTTTAGCCTCTTTAGCTTTTTTCTTTGCTAGTTCTTTTTCTTTTTTCTTTTGTGCTTTAGCAATGATTTTCTTTTGTTTTGCTTCAGTGGCCGCAATATTTTTAGCATTATGTTGTAATTCTAGCGCTCTTGCTGGAGCAATTCAAATCATTTCATTATCATAATTTAATTTACCATTAATTAAAATTTTTCGGTCTCATTCTTTACGATTAATTTTTTTAGTTACTACTTCACATTCAATGGCTTGTGGCGGAAGTAGTTCATTAGTTTTAATATTTTTAGTTTGAAATAGAACAACATATAAATCTCGTTGTTTTGGGCGCATGAAACGTGCATTTTTACCTAATTTTTTTGCTTTCAATAATTCTTGCTTAAATTGGAATTCTCTTAAAGCATTAGCAGCACGTACCTTATCTTTTACATAACTTGAATCTAGTGGATTAATATATTCAACAGGATTACGACGAATAACATATGTATCAACAATTTCTACACCATATTGATTAGTGTCTTTAAGGTATTGTTTAATTGTTTTCCACACTTCATCTTTATCATGACGTTGGCTAATTAAAGCTTTAGCTTTTTCAGCACGCTTCTTCTTTAGCATTCGCGGCAAAAGAAAAATTCCTGCAATGGCAATAATAACAATGATGATGATTAAACTATTTCCACCCATATTTATCTCACTATGTTGTTGAATAATTTTATATATAATTATAAAAATTTCATTTATGGCCAACATTAAAGCAAATATTAAAACAATTAGAAAAAGTGCAAAACGCAATAATCAAAATAAGATTGTTAAAACAACTTTTAAAAATAAATTAAAAGCTGTAAGAACAGCTCCGGATGCTAAAAAACTTACAGAAGTTTATAAAGAATTAGATCAAGCTGTTGCAAAAAAAGTTATTACTAAAAATAAAGCTAACCGATTAAAATCACGAGCTAGTAAAAAATTACAAAAGGCAAAATAATTGCCATGCAATTACTAAAAAAATTTTTACCACTTTTATTATTTCCAGTTGTAGGAACTACAGCTGTAGTTTTAACTGCATGTAATAGTACTAATCCATATAGTAATTTAAAAACTTATGGTGATGTAACGTTTTCTAAAAATAACAGTAGTTTAGCAAATATTGCTAAAAACCACATCAATCAAACAACAGGTGAAATAATTTTCAATAGTGTAGATAGATTTAATTCTATGGCGTCACGTTATTTATCAGAAAACACTAGTGCTTATTGAGAAATTATTCACGCTCTAAGTTTAAGCGATGCTATTTCTGCAGGAACTTATTCAATTAGCGGCTGAAATGCTAACCAAACTTCATCAACACCTATTTATTCCTTTAGCGGAACAGGTATTACATCGACATACTTTAAAATTACTTATAAAGACGACAAAGGAACAAGTGTTGATTATGAAATTAAAAGTTTAACAACAAGTTTAGTTTTACTTGATTCAGGCAACAAATGTTATCATTATCAATTAAAGTATTACGAAAATTCTAACGAAAAAATTTTTCTTGACTGGCAAATTTACACATTTGGTAGCTGATATATTAAAGGATAATAACAAGATCTTTTCTTGTTATTTTTTTAAAATTTAATAATCCGATACACCGGGATTATTATTTTTTTGTATAGTAAATTAACACTATATATATAATTTAAAAATATTTTATTAAAAATAGGAGGAAATAACTTTGGTAAAAATTCGATTAGCGAGATTAGGAAAACACAAGTCACCTTTCTATAGAATTGTGGCAACTGATTCTCGTAATAAACGTGACGGTGGTTATTTAGCACTACTTGGAACATACGAACCATTTAGTGGTAAAACTACTTTTGATAGTGAACTTGTTATTAAGTTCTTAAACAATGGAGCTGTTCCAAGCGAAACAGTATTAAATCTTTTAAAAGTAAAAGGTTTATATAAAACATTTTTAATGCAAAAGCCTAATAAGAAAACTAAAAAGGTGAAGGTTAAAAAATCAGCAGCTAAAAAGAAACTTGTTGCGGCTCGCAAAACTAATAAAGCTGAAAAAAAGAAGGCACGAAGTGTAAAGAAAACTGCAAAACGTGCTCCTAAACGTGCAGCAAAAAAATCTGAAAATCAAGCAGAAGCTAAGTAATTAATTGATGAAATTTACTGTTCTAACATTATTTCCTGAAGCATTTAAAAGTTATTTGAACGAATCAATTATTGCACGAGCAATTAATCAAAATCAAGTATTAATTGAAATCGTAGACTTCAGAAATTTTAGTGAAAATAAATTAAAACAAGTTGATGATTATCAATATGGTGGTGGTGGAGGAATGGTTATTGCTTTACCAGCAATTGTTAAGGCAATCCATCATTATAAAACACCACATTCAAAAGTTTATTTGCTTTCACCTCAAGGAACAGTATATAACCAATCTATTGCTGTTGAACTAGTTAAAAGTAATGAACACATAATTCTTATTTGTGGTCATTATGAAGGATTTGATGAGCGAATCATTAATTACGTTGATGGATTAATTAGCATTGGTGATTACATTATTACTGGCGGAGAACTTGGGGCAATGGTTGTTTTAGATTCATGCATTCGTTTAATTGAAGGTGTGATTACTAGTCAATCATTAACTGCTGAAAGTTTTAGTAACGATTTATTAGATTATCCAGTTTATACAAAACCGCTTAATTTTGAAGGACATAAAGTTCCTGATGTTTTATTGAGCGGGAATCATCAAAAAATTGATGAATTTCGTAAAACTGAACAAGTTAGTAAAACAAAGAAATATCGTCCTGATTTATACAAACGATATCTAAATAAAATTCAAGGAGAAAAAAAATATGGCAAAAAATAGTCGTGACCAATTAATTCTTAATGCAATTCAAAAAGCACAACTACGAGATGATTTACCTGAAATTGCAGTAGGCGATACTGTTAGTGCTTATGTAAAAATTGTCGAAGGAGCAAAAACACGTGTACAACGTTTTGATGGAATTGTACTTCGAGTGCGTGGAACCGGATTAGGCAAAAGTTTCACAATTCGTAAAGAATCATACGGAGTTGGCGTTGAAGAATCATTTCCATACCATTCGCCATTGATTGTTAAAATTGATGTGATTAAACATGGTAAAGTGCGTCGTGCATACATTACATATATGCGTAAACGTTCTGGTAAATTAGCACGTATTAAAGAACGATCAGCTAAAAAAGACAAAAAATAGTATTTACTTTCTTTAGTCAATTTTTATGGTTAATTTAAAGCCAAGAAAATCAGCGAGAAAAATTAAGCGTGGTGATTTTACCATTGGTAAGTTTCGCGAAGAATGCTTACATGCAAAAGGATTGAAGTTTGCTCGATTATATGATGATAATCGAGTAATTGTTCGCTATTTTATCGCTGGATTAATTGGAGTATTAAGTGGTGCATTTGTTCAGCTATTAATTAAGAATACTGGACTATATAACACAGGAATGAGTGCAATTGTTCAAGGATTAGCACGATTAACAAATACAATATTGTTGTTAAAAAATACTGATCCTGATACAGTTAAATTAGTCTACAATTTAATGTTCTGGGTGTTATATTTTCTAATTAATATCCCTTTAGTTATTTTGTGTTATTGCAAAATAGGTAAATTATTTACAAAATTAACTTTAATATTTTTATTGTGTAACACATTGACTGGATTTGGTTTAAGTTACATTCCAGGCATTGAAACAGTTTTAATTTTTGGAAGCACTAGACCAAGTTATTTTATTCCTGATTTAAAAGATCCAACAAATATCATTGATAACTACTTATATAAAAACTGTGGAATTAGCTTAATTCCATTTTGATTTAACGGTGAAATGCCAACAATGATTACTGTTAACAAGATACAATACATTATTTACAATCCTGATTATGATCCATTTAAATCGCTATTTTGTTTATTTTATGGAGTTGCCTATGGATTTAGTGTAGCAGTAATGTATTCAGTTTTATACATTATTGGTGGAAGTAGTGGTGGAATGGATTTTGTTTCATTTTATTTTTCAGTGAAAAAACAAAAAGCAATTAATAACTTGTTAGTTATTATCAATTTTATTAGTATGACGTCTGGAGTCGTTTTAGGAAGCTATATTCCTGCAGGAATTGCTGTTCCCAAATATTGTTGAGGGTACCAATGATTTTTATCATCAAACTTTGTTTCATCGTTTATCATGATTTTGGTTTTCAAATTTACTTTAAGTCGTTTCTATCCTAGTACACAACAATGTAAAGTTGAAATTTATACTACTAAAGGTTCAAATATTGTTGAAAACTTAATGCGTAGTGGATATATTCGTAGTTTATCAAGCTCACGTGTTATTGGAAGTTATTCTAAACAAGAACGTGAAGTTTTATGAACAATCTGCTACTATAATGAATTACCACGATTAATTTACCACATTCGTGAAGAAGACCCAACTTGTTTAATTTCTGCGTCATTAATTCGTGATATCGACGGAATAATTAAAGTGTATCAACAAGGAAGTATTGCTGAATAAATATAATATACGTTGTATGAGTCAATTGCTGTTAAGTACTAGTACTTAATAGAGGAAAGTCCATGCTTGCACATACTGAAATGTATGTAACGATTTAGCTAACTTAATCAATAAAGTTAGGCACCAAATTTATTTTGGTGACGGATATAACAACTTCTAAGGTAATTATTACTATGAAGATTGTTATGAACGGACCACAGAGACGAGTTAGATGGAAACATCTAAGTGAAACGCGGTAACCCCCTAAAGTAAGAAACCGTAAGTTAATCCTGTAATGGGAATGGTAACGGGAATGTGATGAATGGAATTTAAAGTAACATTCATTATGACACAAACAATTGTGTAGATAAATAATTGACACCTAATTTTTAAATTAGATACAGAACATGGCTTATGATTACAAAATAAATAAATTACCAATATGTTGTTGGTAATTTTTTTATTCATGATTGTAATAATTTCTTCGCCATATAAATATGAACATATACTTCCTTAGTTGATAGTTGGTATTTGTCTTTAATTTCGTCAATTTTCATCATATGATAAATTCGATCATAAAAAATTTTTATTGAAATTATGTTTTTGTTTGTTTTAGTCAATAATAAATAGTGAATGAATTTTAAAAATTGTTCGTAGAGTAATTGAATTTCCAGCTGATAATTTAAATCAATTTTATCCACAAGTAAAAATTCAGGCTTAATTTTTTTATCATCAGCATCATAACTGTAACCATAATTTAATATATGGTGTCCATGATTGTTTAATAATTGTCGTAGCATCATTCTTAATAAAGAACGGTTAATGATGAATAAGGCTTGTTTAAATTCATATTGACAATTATTGTAATCAAATTGTTTAATTGCTTGATGAAAACTAATAAAGCAATAATTATTTAAATCTTCAGCTGTTAAACCAATTGATTTAACATAATATTTTTTAATATAAGCTTTGGTTGCTAAGATTAGTTGATCATAGTACTTATCAAATAAATACTGATAAGCATCATATAGATTTTCAGTTTGATATAAATAAACAGCTAAATGATCATGCATATAAACTTATTGTAATAAGTTAACATGAAAATTTGTTCCTTAGTTTTTCTTTAGTTTTACCAGTAAAATTCCACTTTTACTCTAATAAAAAAGTGATAGAAACTCTATCACTATTTTTTATTTTGATTTTTAATAAAATCACGAATATGATTTTTATAAATATCAGCTTTACCACCAAAAATTGAATAAACTGACTTTTTGCTTGGCCAAGTAACTCCTTTAGCTCCAAGAGCAATAATTGCTTTCGTATCGACTTTTTTAGGATCTTTAACTGTCACTCGTAATTTAGTGATGCAAGCATTTACTGTATCAATGTTATCAATGCCTCCAAGCGCTAGCATTACTTCATAGGCTTCTTTTTCTGAACCAGACAATTTATTTAGAGTATTATTGTTTTTTTCGTTAGCTTGTTTTTTTGCTAAAAAATCTTTCTTAGTAAATAATCTAGTTGTTTCACCTCGTCCAGGAGTAGCAATATTAAATTGTTTAATTGCTCAATAGAAGAAGAAGAAGTAAATTGGTGCAACTCCTACACCGATAATGATTGATTTTCAGCTACCAGCATCAGCGTGAAGAATATCAGGAATAATTCCATAAATTGTGAAATCAATCATTCCCGCAGCAAATGTTTGCCCAATATGCGCATGTCAAAGGTTAAGAGCTAATCCACATATCCCAGCCATAAATGCATGGAAACCATAATACAATCATGGAGCAAGGAATAAGAAAGTGAATTCAATTGGTTCAGTAATTCCAGTTAAGAAACTTGTTAATGCAGCTCCAAATACCGCACTAAAAGCGAATTTACGTTTTTCTTTTGGTGCAGCTAATACCATAGCTGCTGCTGCAGCTGGAAGTCCAAAATTCATGAATGGAAATCTTCCTTCCATATATTGAGTAACATTAACGCTTGAACCTTGTGTAATGGTTCCGTCATGCAAAATTCCAAAACCAGTACGGGCAAAATCAAATGTAATGTAAGTTTGTTCATGAGTTACTGGATCAATTATTTTAACTCCAGCAATTGAATACATAAATTTCCAAATGTTTTGATCACCATTAATAGTTGTATATTCAGGAGTTTTGCCAGTAAATTTATTAATAAAGTCTAGTCAAGTAGTAAATGTTACTGTTTGATTACCCTTTACAAATTGTGTTACTTGGTAAGCAGTACCGTTATGTCAAACAACCATAATATTAGTTAAATCAACACTTCCTCCAACAGCAGTTTGTCATAATGGTAAATAAAATGCGTGTTGAAGGCCAAACGGAACTAGGAAACGTTCAACAATACAATAGATAAATGAGTTAAAACCGGCCATTAAACCCAATTTTGCACCAAATCATTCAATTCCTTGTCCAAAATAAGGTCAAATACAGCAAAAAACTGCTGAGATTGGTAACATCGCTAAGAAAGTGATGATTGGAACAAATCTAGCCCCACTAAAAAAGCCTAAGATTTGTGGCATTTGTGTATTACGGAATCTTTTGTATAGTTTAGCAACAGTAAAACCAACAATAATTCCTCCAAATACTGATGTATTAAGCGAATCAATACCAATATTAGCAGTAAAAGTTGCATTATATTGAATTGTTGTAAATTTAAATCATAAGAATCATGCTGCTAACGAATTTGGATCTTTTTGGTCTCAGTGTTCATTCATGATGAGTAGTGATTTCTGCAAAGCACAGAAAACTAATCATCCTAAAAATGCTGATAACCCTGCAGCTCCTGCATCTTCAGCAAAAACGATCGCAATAGCAATAGCAAAAATTACCGCTAGATTACTAAAAACAGCATCTCCAGGAGTTTTGATAATATTTCCAATTAATTCGACTGTTGCATTATCATATGCCTTCCCTTGGTTATAAATTGCACTACCAATCCCTAAAAACAAACCAGCAATCGGTAACATCGCAATTGGTAACATTAATCCCGAAGATAGCTTAGATACAAATTCTCTAACACCCCCCGAACTTTCTTTTTTATTTTTACGACTAAAAATTCGTGAAAATAAGTTTTTCTTTTCATTTTTAACAATCTCAGTGTGTGTTTTAGTTTTTCTTAAACTAAATTCATTTTTAATTGTTAAATTATTATGAAACATTAAGTTGTTCATAGTCTTTAAATTATATTAAGTATTATTTTTATTTAAAAGAAAAAACCACCACGATAGTGGTGATTTATTTTTTTTAATAATTTTTAATAACTACTTATTAGGAATTGGGTCAATTCCCTTAAGTGGTGAGCCTTCAATTAGTGTAAGTGCAGCCCCTCCACCTGTAGAAATAAAACTAAAATCGTTTTCTTTAAAACCAAGTTGGATAATTGCACTTGCACTATCTCCTCCTCCAATTAATGAATAGCATCCATTACTTGTTGCAGTTTTAACGACTTTAGCAACTGCACGAGTTCCAGCTTGGAAATGACTAAATTCAGTAACACCACAAGGACCGTTTCAAATAATTGTTTTTGCATCTTTTAAAACACTAGCAAATTTAGCAATACTCTTAGGACCAATATCAAGCCCTTCTAAATTATGAGGAATTCCTTGTTCAATTGTATAAAGAGTTGGCTCAAGATCAGCATATTCATATGTACATAAATTATCTTCACTGATCACTAGCTTATCGCCATGTTCTTTCATTAAACTACGTGCCATGTCATACATTTCTGGTTCACAAATTGATTTACCAATTTGTTTACCACTAGCTGCGTTAAAAGTGAATGCCATTCCACCAGTGATGATAATCTTATCACACTTGGTGATCAAGTTACTGATAACTTTTAACTTATCGCTAACTTTAGCTCCCCCTAAAATAGCAACATATGGACGAATTGGTTCATTAATTGCTTTTGAAATCATATTAATTTCTTTTTCAACTAAGAACCCAATGCAAGAAGTTTCTTTTAAAATACTAGCAATTCCAGCATTTGATGCGTGAGCTCGATGTGCTGTACCAAATGCATCATTAACAAATGCAGTAGCAAGTGAAGCATAGAATTTAGCTAATTCTGGGTCATTTTTGCTTTCACGTTTAATTACTTCATTTTGTTCATTAACATCATAGTAACGTGTATTTTCAAGTAAAAGAACAGATTGGTCTTTCATTGTTTTTATACAGTTTCTAATATCATCAAATTTAGTACTGCTACAGAATTTTACTTCATAATCTTTTAAAAGTTCACCTAAACGAGTTGCAACTGGAGCTAATGTTTTTTTGTTACTTTTAATATCTTCAATACCTTTAATTCGACTTAAATGGCTTAAAGCAATTACTTTATTATTATTTCTTAATAAATAATTAATTGTTTCAAGAGCAGCACGAATTCGTTTATCATCAACAATTTTTCCTTCTTTAATTGGAACGTTAAAATCACAACGAACTAAAACTGTTTGATTTTTTAAGTTTAAGTCTTTTAAAGTTTTTTTGTTTGTGTAATTCATGGATTACTTTAAGTTAGCAAAATAAATAGTTGTACGAACTAATTGGTTAACGTATGAACTTTCATTATCGTATCAAGTGAATACTTTATATAAACGTTTTCCATCAACTTCAATCATGTTTGTTAAAGCTGGATCAAAAATTGAGCCATGAGTTTCACTAATAATATCGCTTGAAACAATACAGTCAGGGTTGTAAGCTAATGTTTCATTAGCTCCAGCTTTCATTGCTGCATTAATTTCATCAATACTTGGTGATTTTTTAAGTTCAACAGTTAAGTCAACGATTGAGCCAGTAATTGTTGGTACACGTGTAGCAAGTCCATGCAATTTACCTTTTAATTGTGGTATTACTAAACCAATTGCCTTAGCTGCGCCTGTACTTGTAGGTACCATATTAACTGCAGCTGCACGTGCACGTCGCAAATCTCTGTGTGGTGCATCTTGAAGTCTTTGGTCAGCTGTATAGGCATGAATTGTGTTCATTAAACCTTTAACAACACCAAAGTTTTCTTCTAAAACTTTACACATTGGTGCAAGTGCGTTTGTTGTACAACTAGCACCACTAATAATTGTGTCAGTTGCTTTAAGTATTTTATGGTTAACATTGTAAACAATTGTTGGGATTCCTTCACCTTTAGCTGGAGCAGAAATAATTACTTTCTTAGCTCCTGCAGTTAAGTGCTTACTTGCTCCATCTTTATCAACGAAACGTCCAGTTGATTCAATTACGATATCAACACCTAATTTACTTCATGGTAAATTAGCAGGATCTTTTTCTGCATAAATTGGAATTTCTTTTCCATTAACAACTAAAGTATTTTCTTTAGAGCTAATGTCACACCCGCAACGTCCATGGGCACTGTCATATTTTAGTAAGTGTGCTAATGTTTTTGCATCAGTTAAATCATTAATCGCAACGATTTGAATATTATTTTTTTTAGATAATTCTTTGAATACTAAACGGCCGATTCTTCCAAAGCCATTAATTGCAATTTTTGTCATAAATATTTATAAAACACCCAAAATTATATTTATATTCAATGAAAATTTAACATTAATTTGCTGAAAATAAAAAAACATCAATTAAAATTAATTGATAGTTATTTGTTTTAATGGGGCGTTTAATGAGATTCGAACTCATGTATCACTGAGTCACAGTCAGCTGTGTTAACCAGGCTTCACCATAAACGCCATTTTAGGGTGTTTAAGTATTATACTTATTTATTTCTAATGCTTATTGTTACTTACTAAAAAATAACCAACTCATTATTTTGAGTTGGCTATTATTTTTTTATTGCTCTCCAGTTCAGTTATATTTTTGCTTTCACTTTTTGCTTAAGCCACCAAGACCGGTTTCACAATAACTTGGTTTTAAATCACGTCCAGTTTCGACTTGAACTTCAATAATATCATCAAGATCAAAAATTTCGTGAGTTCCTGCAATCAAAATAGCATGCTGACCTGCTAAAATTGCTCGCATTGCTAATTGGGCATTACGTTCAATACATGGACTATATACATGCCCTAAAATTGGATCACAAGTTAAACCTAAGTGATGTTCAAGAGCAATGATTGCTGCAGTTTCAATTTCATCAATGTTTGCACCAATTAAATAAGCATATGCACCTGCAGCCATACTACATGCACTACCTTGTTCCGCTTGACATCCTCCACTTGCTCCTGCCACAACTCCGTTGTGTTTAAAACAATTGCCAATTACTCCTGCAACTGCGAGTCCCTCAATAATTTTTTCCTCACTTAAACCTAAATTATGCTCACAATAATACATTACTGCCGGGAGAATTCCTGCACTTCCAAGTGTTGGAGCAGTAACAACAACTCCGTGTTCAACATTGACTTCAGCTACAGCATAAGCATAACTCATAGCATAATAAATTGAATCCTTTGGTAAGTTATGTTGTTTAATTCGTTCTAATGAATCAAGAGCTTTACGACTTAATTTAATTGGACCATTAAATAATCCACGACGTTTAAACCCTTCAGCAATTGAATTGCACATAACACGATAAACTTCTTTTAAATGTTTAAAACCTTCTGGATCAAATTGCTTGACATAATCAACTAGAGAAAATTTGTTGCACTTACAATATTCACGAATTTCATTAAATGATTTTTGTGGATATACATCTAAATTGTGATTGTGTTTTGCGCCAACAATTTCAATAGCGCCTCCTCCAACACTAATACCAGTCATTAATGGTAATTCTTTTCCTTCAGCATCAATTCCAATTACATCCATAGTATTTGGATGATCAACAACTTTTTTAATATCTCAAATAATATGGATTTTACGATCTTCTCCAGCTGCTTCTTGAAGAGCAACATCGGTTTTATGTCCTCTTCCAGTTAAAGCAAGACTACCGTAAAGATGCACTTTAAAATTTTTTGTTTGAGGGTAAAGCTTTAAATATTCTTTAATAATTCGGTATGGTCCAATAGTGTGACTACTACTAGGACCACGGCCAATTCGATAAAATTCCGTTAGCGTTTCCATAAAAATATTATAATAAATTTTTAGATTTCTTATATATAATCACTAGACTTAATCTAAGCCGACTTAGCTCAATCTGGCAGAGCAACTGACTTGTAATCAGTAGGTTGAAGGTTCGATTCCTTTAGTCGGCACCATCAAAAATTAATTAAAAATACCTATTAAATATGGGTATTTTTTTACTAACCATAATTAATTATTTAGAAATAAACATAAATCTTAATAATTCAATTAATATAAAAATATAATCAGCATACAATTCATCATGAATATCAAGTGAGTTAAATTAACTGAATTATTTGTAGTTGAACGTGGCAAAACAATTACCAATAAATATATTAAGGAAAATCCAGGAAAATACCCAGTTTATACTGCAAAAACTGTTGGTAATTTAGTTGCTGGATATGTTAATTCATATACATGTGATGGTGAATATTTGATGATTGCTGCTGATGGAGCAAATGCAGGAAATGTCATTTATTTAAATGGTAAATTATGAATTTCTAATCACTCTGTTAGTTTAAAAGTAATTGATCAAAATAAAGCAAATATTAAGTTTTATTTACATTATTTAAAAACAGTTGCTAAACAATATGTTAATTATTCTGCACCGATTCCTTCAATTCCTCATTTTGTAATTAAAGATATCTCTGTTCCACTAATTCCTATTGACCAGCAAAACCGTATTGCATCGGTTTTGGACACGATCGCCGAGCTTAAAGCCGAGCTTAAAGCCGAGCTTAAAGCCGAGCTTCGCGCGCGTGATAAGCAAAACAAGTATTACCAAGAACACCTATTAAGTGAAGAGTCTTTAAGTGGGAAGCTTTGAGGATTTAAAGAGGAAAATATTAAATATGTGAAACTTTCTGAAGTTTTTGAAGTTAAAAGAGGTAATGTTATATCTAAAGAATTTATCAAAAATAATTTAGGGCAATATCCTGTTTATTCATCTGCTACAGAAAATAATGGCTGTATTGGGTATATTAACTCATATATGTATGATGGTGAATACATTACTTGAACAACAGATGGAGCTTATGCAGGCAGCGTTTTTTATAGAAAAGAAAAATTCAATATTACAAACGTTTGTGGAATTTTAATTCCAAAAACCAAAGATATTAACTTAAATTTCTTTTCTCACTTATTAAATAAAATCACTAAGAAATATGTTAATTATGGAATGGGAAATCCAAAATTAATGTCAAATGTAATGGCGAATATAGAAATTCCATTACCATCATTAAAAATCCAAAACAAAATTGTTGCTATTATGGATAAACTTGAATCACTAATTAATAGTGTTAATGGTGATATCCCGGTTGAAATATCAACTCGAGAAGACCAATACAAATATTATTCAAATTTACTACTTAATCTAGATTAAAAAAACAAAAGAGCAAGGTAAGAAAAACTTTGCTCTTTTAAATTTTCTGATAAATAAAAAAGTGTTATTTTTTATTCATAGTTTTTTCGTACATCAAATCATTTTTGATCATGAAGCATTTGAATTTCTTCTTTATATAAAGGGTACCCTTTATATCAAGGGGTTTCAAGAATTTTGGGAATATGAGTTAATTTAGGGTGATGGACAATTGTATTTAAAATATCAAAACCTAAATGACCATAACCCAGATTTTCATGGCGGTCTTTACGTGCACCTCGGGGATTCATTGAATCATTAATGTGCATAACTTTTAGGTTATTCAAACCAATTATTTGATCAAATTGTTCTAAAACATCATCAAATTGGTTAATATCATATCCAGCATCTGATATATGGCAAGTGTCTAAACAAACACCAATGTGTTCTTTATCATTGATTTTATTTAACATGTAGGCAATTTCTTCAAAAGTATTACCCAATTCGTTTCCTTTTCCTGCCATTGTTTCTAAACATAAAATGACATTAAATTTATTTTTAGCGTAAATCTTGTTAATGGCTGCAACAATTGAATTCATGCCATCAATTCTTGTAGTATTAATTGCGTTTCCTGGATGCAAAACTAAGTATTTAGCTCCAATTGCTTCTGCACGCATTAATTCTTTAGTTAAAAAATCAATACTAAAGCGATATTTGCTTTCATCAATTGTAGCCAAATTTAAGATATAAGGAGCATGAACAATAACGTGTTCAAGCGGAATATTGTTGTTTTTAGCAATTGTTTTAAATTCATCAATTTTTAAACGTTCAAGATCAGTTCTTAATGTTGATTGGTTAGGACCAGTATAAACCATTAAACAATTAGCTTTATAGCTTAAAGCTTGGTTAATACTACCTACTAAAAAATCTGGTCCTTTCATGTTCACATGACAGCCAATTAATATATCATCATTCTTTGACATAAAAATATTATATTTATAATATATTTCTAATTATTTAAAGTATGTTAAATAAGATACTTTCTGCATCCAATGAACCTTTATTTAATGCAGCAACAATATTGCTAATCTTTTTAGCGTTTGTTGGTAGTGTTTTGTTTGCTACAATTCTTAAGAAAATTTACTATTATTTTCGTTGACATAAACGTTATTACATTGTTCCTCGCGTAGGAATTAAAGGAATAACTAATGTAGCTATGACAATTGCCCTTTCGGTTGCGATTATTCTGTTACTAACTGTATTAACATCTGGATTTCTTGGCATTGTTTTTAGAGCATATCCAGGATGAAGAGTAGCAATTGAACAATTCTTGATTCAGTTAGGTGGATTAATTTTTGGCCCAATAATTGGAGCAATTATTGGTGCATTAACTGATCTGTTGACAATTGCTTTAACTTCTGGAGTCTTTCACTACGGTTACTTTTTTACTTGTTTAATTTGCGGAATCATTGCAGGAATCATTAAAGCAATTATTAGTTTTGCTAAAAAAGATACTGTTAAATTCACAATTTACTCTACAATTGTAATTCTTGTTCTTTTAGTAATTTGTAGTCTTTATATCTTCTTTCAAAATTACACACTTTTTGAAATTACATTGTTTTCCATCGTAATTCAATTTTCTAAACTGCAATTAATTGTTATTGTTTGTGCTGGAGCAATATTCTTCGTTTTAATTCAATGACTATTAATTTTCTTTTTAAAACATGAAAACTTTAAATTAGTTATGTTGATGATTAAATATAACATTTATTTTAAGGCTCATACTGATTACTATAAATGGGGAATGAAAAACTTAAGTAATAGAACTAAAGTTTCATTAAATCAAGCGCGTTGATTCTTCAAAAACAGCAAACGAATGAATGCTTTAAGTGAACAAATAGCTAACCGCAAGGATTTGATTAGTAAACATTTAAGTAAAAACAATTGAATTGATACATTTATTCCTGTGCTTTCATTAGCAATTATTAGTCAAATTATTTCTAACTGTATTTTATTACCATACTTTGACATTAATTTCTCAACATTTGGTTTTGATTATTGATTAGCATTTAGAACAATTTTATTCATCCCATTGTTAATCTTTAACTTATTGATTATTTTTCCAACTTATAAAATAGTAAGTAAGTTAGTTCAATATGATTACCAAAGTGACATCATTGAAAATCGTGATTTACCTTTTATGGAGTAAAAATGAAAAAACGTAGTATTAGTCGAGAAGAATTATTAACTTTAGCTGACAATTTATATTTAGAGATTGACGAGCACCAAATTGAGCAACTATTAGCTGAATTTGATTCTTTATTTAATTCACTTGAACATCTTGATTCGATTAATCTAGATAAATATGAACCGCGCGTTTTTGGTATTAACACATCAACACATTGATTGCGTGATGATGAACCAAAAAATTTTGATCGTGATGCAATGCTTAAAAATGCTAATTGTGTAGTTGATAACTTGGTGGTGATGAAACATGAATAAATCACAAATTTTATCATTGCATAAAAAATTAATAGACGGCAAAATTACTATTAATGAAGTTGTAAATAAAGTTAAACAAACTCAAAATAAGCTAAAAGACACTAATACAATTATTACTTCCACAATTAATTTAGCTGATATTAAAAAATTGCAAGATAATTTAGTAAATGAAAAGGATAATCTTTTATATGCTATTCCTTATTCATTAAAAGATAATATTGCCACTGAAAATATTAAAACTACTGGTGGAAGTCTTTTTCTAAAAGACTTTATTCCTCCTTATAGTGCAACCGTTTATGAATTGTTGAAAGCAAAAAACGGAATTCTTACATCAAAAGTGAATCTTGATGAGTTTGGTTTAGGAGGAACAGGAATTTTTTCAGCATTTGGAATTGTTCGTAATATTTATAACAGTGACTATACAACTGCTGGAAGTTCTAGTGGAAGTGTTAATGCTGTTGCTTCAGGAGAATCACTTTATTCAATTGGAACAGATACGGGCGATTCAATTCGCCGACCAGCTAGTTTTGTAGGGGTTGTTGGTTTTAAACCTTCATATGGTTTAGTATCAAGATATGGGGTATATCCATATGCACCAAGTTTAGATCATGTTGGTGTATTGGCACAATACGTTACAGATGTAGCGATTGTTTTTGAAACTATTGCTGCATTCGATGATAAAGACATGTCATCACAACAAAACCCAATTCCTTGTTATTATAAATGTTTAACCCCAATGAGTGAATTAAAAATTGGTGTAATTAAAGGAATTGAAAGTCATTTAGCAAGCGATGTCAAAGAACTTTACTTAAATGCTATTAAACAATTAAAGGCTAATGGACACAAAATAATTGAAAAGAATGTTGATTGAAGCTTAATTGAAACGATTGGAATTACTTATAAAATCATCAGCTATGCCGAAGCAACAAGTTGCTATGCAAACATGACAGGAATTTGTTTTGGAACCAATTTTGATAATAACATTCGAGGTTTTGAAAAAATTATTAAAAATAATCGTTCTAAAGGATTTGGGCGTCAATTGAAACGACGATTTATTATTGGTGAATATTTAACAAGTGCTGAAAATTATTTTGACCTTTTATATAAATCACGTAAGTGCCGTCAAGCTTTAAGTGATTTATATGACTCATTATGTGACGGTGTTGATGTTTTTATTAATCCTGGTGCAAGTTCTACTGCTTTTAAAATTAATAATGTAATTAATAAAAAAGTTGATGCCAATATTTGTGATGACATTCAAGAATTAGGCAATTTTTCAGGAAGCCCTTCAATTACTATTCCAGTAGGTTTAAGCAAAGAAAACAATTTACCATTTGGCATTACTATTAATGCTAAATATAAAGAAGATCAAAAACTATTAAACGTTGCATTAACAATGGAAACAATTTTTGATTTTAAGCAAAAGGAGAATCAATGATAAAGAATTTTATTCCCACAATTGGTGTAGAAGTACACTGTGTTTTAAATACTAAATCAAAAATGTTCTCACCAAGTAAAAATAATCATTATGATCCAAGTAATACAAACGTTCATCCTTTAGATCTAGGAATGCCCGGTGTTTTACCTAGCGTTAATCGAGCTGCAGTTAAGAAAGCAATTATTTTAGCTAAAACACTTGACATGAAGATTGAAAAAAATCTTAATTTTGATCGAAAAAATTATTTTTATCAAGATCTTCCAAAAGGTTATCAATTAACTCAACAATTTATGCCAATTGGCACTAATGGTAAGATTATTTTAGATAATGGCAAGATAATTAATATTGAGCGAATTCATCTTGAAGAAGACACTGCGAAAGAAACAATTACCAATGGGCAAGTGTTTTTAGATTTCAATCGTTGTGGCTGCCCATTAATTGAAATTGTTTCTAAACCTGATATACATTCAGTGGATGAAGTTTTAGCTTATTTAAACAAGTTAAAACGGATTCTTATCTTTATGAATATTAGTGATGGTAAGATGGAAGACGGTAGCTTACGTGCTGATATTAATATATCCATTGCTCCATGTGGCAGCAAAAAATTAGGGACAAGAATCGAATTAAAAAACATTAATTCTTTTGCTTCAATTCAGAAAGCAATTAATTATGAAATTAATCGACAAAGCCAAATGATTTTAAATAATGAATCATGAGAACAAGCAACATTTCGTTGAGATGAATTAGCAAATAAAACGATTTTCATGCGTTCTAAAGAATCAGTTGTTGATTATCACTACTTTGCTGAACCAAACATTATTACGTTGCGTTTACCTGATGAATTTGTTCAAGATGTATTAAATAACATGAACGAAAATGTTGATGTTATTGAAGAAAAACTAAAATCTTTAAAGATTAATGAAAAAATCATCGAACAACTACTAAATGATTACCATTTATATCGTGTTTTTAGCAGCGTATATACACAGACAAAAGAAGTTGAAGCAACATTAACATGAGTTGTTGTTGAACTTCCAAATTATTTGAAAAAAGTTAATCGATCAATTGAAAGTGTAACTGATCATGAAATTAAACTTATTACTTCATTGATTGAATTATTAAAATCTGGTGAACTAAATGGAAAACATGCAAAAACACTATTTCCATTAATGTTAGATAAACAACATTGACCAAGTAAAATTATGGATGAATTACACTTAGTTCAAATTAAAGATCCATATGTATTAAAACCAATTATTAGTAGAATTGTGGAAGCGAACCTTCCAATGCTTGATCAATATGATAACCGTAAAGAACGAGTTATTAAAATGTTTGTTGGTTTAATTATGAAAGAAACATCAGGACAAGCTAACCCAGCTGTTGCTAATAAAATTTTAATAGAAATTATTAATGAAAAACTAAATAAATAATTTTTTATGGAAGATAAACAAGAGTTAATTTTTAAAGAACACGATACAGTGTTTGACCAATACAAAATCATTAAAGAAATTGCTAGGGGAGGAATGAACTCTTATATTTATTTAGCTGAAGATTTAAAGAACAAAAACCACTTAACTGGTAATTGTTTTGTGGCAATTAAGGTTATTAATCGAACTAGCGAAATGACAATAGATGATTGGAATCGTTTTTATGATGAATGTGTAACTTCAATCAGAGTTAGTGGTCTACCAAATGTCATTGAAACATATCGTGTTAAAAAAAGTGAAGATGACCAAAACATAATTGTTGTGATGGAATACGTTAATGGTGAATCACTACGAAGTGTTCTTAATAAACAAGGACAATTGACGTTAAATGAAGCATTATTTTTATTTAAAAAGCTTTTAGTAGCACTAAAAAGTTTATATAGTTTTAATCATAAGATTATTCATCGTGATTTAAAACCAGAAAACATTTTGCTTTCTAAAGATCGGACTGAATTAAAATTAATTGACTTTGGAATTGCTAGTGTAATTAATCAAACAAAAAAGGGAATAAGTACCAAGTTGATTACTAATGAAAGCCAATTGTTTGGAACTTATCCATATTTAAGTCCAGATTTATTAAAAGCATTATCAACTGATAATGAAGAAGAAAAACTATCAGTCATTAATGAGCAATGCGATTTTTTTTCGATTGGAATTATTCTTTATGAAATGTTAACTGGAAATAAGCCGTTTGTCGCTTCTGATTACACTAAAGAAGAAGTAATTCAATTACCACTAAAATACGATTTACCAGATTTGCATCGAATTAACCCAAAAATTCCATTATGAATTGAAAACGTTATTTTTCGTTGCATAGCATCTAAACCAGAAGATATTAAATATCGTTATAACAACATTGATGAGATTATTAATGAAGTTAATCAAATGATTGCATCTCCAGATTTAGCAAGCCAACAACATTTATTAAAACCATATCGTAATCGGGTAATGCAAAACGCCTCTTTTAATATCGATAAAGAAAAAAGCAAGAGCAAATTTTACAATGCACCTTGATTTTTCTTTTCTATGGCTTGATTAACAGGGCTGCTTGTTTTAACAGCAATTATTCTTGTAATTATTTATCACGTTATTTAGTTTTCACTAATTGTATGATCTTTAAATCCTAATGCTTCTTTTTCAAGTTTTTCATAAACTTCTTTATTAGCTAAAAGGAAATTTTTGGTTTGGGTTTTACCTTGACCAATTTTTTCATTCCCATAATAATATCAAACACCTTTTTTTTGCAAAATATTATTTTCAATAGCAAAATCAATAATTTCGTTAGTATGATCAATTCCTCGATCAAAATAGAATTCTAATGATGTTTTATATAAAGGTGGTGCTACTTTGTTTTTAACAATTTTAGCAACACTTTTAATTCCTACACATTCTATTCCTTCTTTTAATAATTCACTACGACGTAATTCAATTCGAACTGATGAATAAAATTTTAGTGCTCTTCCACCTGTTGTAGTTTCATTGCTACCATAAAAAACTCCAACTTTTTCACGAATCTGATTAATAAAAATAATTGTCGTATTATATTTTGCTAATAGTGGTTGGAGAATTCTTAATCCCTTAGACATAATTCTTGCTTGTAAACCAATCGTTTGTTCACTAAATTCACCTTGAAGTTCACTTTCGGGAACAATAGCAGCAACACTATCGACAACAATTAAATCAATCACACCGGTTTTTACTAAAGCATTTATTAATGAAAAAGTTTGTTCACCACTGTCTGGTTGCGCCAATAGCATTTGGCTTAAATCAATACCATTAGCTTGACAATATTTAGCATCGAGTGCATGTTCAAGATCAATATACGCAGTTTTTCCACCTAATTTTTGACAACTGGCAATTGCTTGCAAAGCTAGAGTAGTTTTACCACACGATTCATTACCAAAAATTTCAATAATTCGACCTTTTGGATATCCACCAACACCTAAAATTTTATCAAGCTGAATACTTCCTGTAGGAATGACATCCACATTTTCAACATGTTCTTTTGTAAAGCTACTTAAGTAACCCTTTCCAAATTGAACTTCAATCTGTTTTAAAGCAGCTTCAAATATTTTTTGTTCATCCATTCTAAAAAAACCTCTTTAAAACTTAAATAGTCATAAAATTTTTATTTTCAATTTTTTACAGTATTTTGCGCATTTTTAATTAAATCAATAAATAAGCATACTGCATAATCACGACGTTTAGGAAGAATACTTAATGTGTATCGTTCCAAGAAAATAATTAAATCTGGTATTAAATTATTAAAAGCTTGATCGTTCTGCATGCTACGAATTTTCATTTCTAATTGATTTAAATCTTGTTTTAAATTATTTAACCATCGTGTTTCAGCAAAACGAACACTTAAAGATTGTTTATAATTTTTAATGTTATAAATTTGATACAAAACATTAACATCAATTGTTTTTAATTCAACGGGATGATGCTTTAAACGATTAAACACTTTAATCATGAAGTAACGGATAACTAGTAATATTAATGTTTGAATTGTTAATAATCATCAAATAACAATGTGAAAAGCAAAGTTATAAACATGATCACCATTGATTAAAACAGAAAAAATAATAGCAATAATAAAGGCAATAATAAAGACAACAATCTGACTTCAGAAACCTTTTTCACGAAGTTGTTGTTTTTTATAGATGCCATATTTGTTTGTTAAGTAATACATGTAGAATTCATAACCACTTAAAAACATGAGAATAAAGCAGAAAAGAGCTAATGTGACAAACCAGGCACCATTGCCGTTAATTTCGCTTTGGTTTAAATTAAGTCAATTCATAATTATTTATCTACCTCAGTTAATTGTTTATACAAAAAATTTAGTGCTAGATCTACAAATTCTAATTTAATGTCATTACGATTTTTACTAATAGTATTAACTTGGATGCATGCAACTTTATCTAAAATTGCTACAGCGAGATATGCTTGTCCAGTTGGTTTATTTTCGATTGGACTACTTCCAGCGTTTCCTGTAATACTAATGGCAACGTCACTTTTAACAAGTTTATTCGTATTTAAAGCCATTTGACATGCAACTTCATAACTTACTGTACCATATTTGTTAATCAATTCGCTTTCAACATGAGCTAATTTCATTTTTAAATTAGCATTATAGACAATTAATCCACCTAGATAATTGTTACTGCTACCGTCAATTGAAGTTAAATAGCTGCCAATTAAACCACTAGTTACACTTTCACAAGTCGATAACTTTAAGTTATGTTTTTTTAATATGCTATGAATTTTGCTTACTAATGGATGTATCATATTATTCAGTTAAACTCCCTTCAAGTTCAAGAATTAAATCACGTAAATATGCAGCACGCTCATATTCTTGATTTTTAGCTGCATTAAGCATTTCATTGCGTAATTTCTTAATTGCTTTTGTTTGTTTATTTTTACCTTGTTTTTTCGCATTAAAAGCTGCTTCCATCATTTTGGCATCAGCTTCAGAAATAAAATCATCGCGAATTGGCTTAATAATAGTTTTAGGAATAATATTATGTTTTTTGTTATACGCTAATTGAATTTGTCTTCTTCTGTTTGTTTCATCAATAGCTTTTTGCATATCAATTGAAATGCTATCAGCATACATAATTACATGACCATTAGCGTTTCTTGCGGCTCGACCAAAAGTCTGAATTAAAGCTTTTTCACTTCTAAAGAATCCTGGTTTATTTGCATCAAAAATACAAATTAAAGAAACTTCAGGAACATCTAAACCTTCACGCAACAAATTGATTCCAATGACAACATCATATTTACCACGTCGGAGATCATTAATAATCTTACTACGCTGCAGCGTTTTTAATTCATTATGAATGTAAGCAACTTTAAATTTTAAATTTTTTAAATGTTCAGTTAAACTTTCAGCCATTTTAATTGTTAAAACAGTAATGAAAGTTCGTTCTTTTTTCTTAATTTGTTTACGAAGTGTAGCAATCAAATCATCAATTTGGTAAGCTGTTGGTCGAATTTCGATGGTTGGATCAATTAAACCAGTTGGCCGAACAATTTGTTCAATAATTAAATTATTACTTGCTTTGATTTCATAATCATTTGGTGTAGCACTACAATAAATTACATGTTTAATTTTGCTATTAAATTCTTCAAAATTGAGTGGGCGATTATCAAGTGCACTTGGCAAACGAAAACCAAAATCTACAAGTGTTTGCTTACGATTCTGGTCAGTATTGTACATACCACGAATCTGTGGTAAAGTCATGTGACTTTCATCAATAACTAATAATCAATCATCATCTTTAAAAAAATCAAAAATAGTATATGGAGTTGAACCTGCTTCACGTAATTCAAGGTGACGTGAATAGTTTTCAATTCCATTACAATAGCCAAGTTCTTTCATTGATTCAAGATCATTACGTGTTCTTGTTTCAATTCGTTGTGCTTCTAAAAGCATATTATTTTGCTTAAAATATTTAATACGTTTAGTTAATTCGTTTTGAATTCTTTTTAACGATTCTTCAATACGATCATTGTTCATGATGTATTCATTAGCTGGAGTTATAATGTAATATTTAATTTTTTGTTTTAGTTCACCAGTTAAACTATCAACTATTGCTAGTTCTTCAATTTCATTACCAAAGAAAGAAATTCGTACATGATATTCATCACTAGTTCCTGGAGCAATTTCAATAACATCACCTTTAACACGGAAAGTACCTGGTTTTAGTTCTACATCATTTCGCGTGTATTGCAATCGAACTAAATCATACTGCAATTGTTTATAACTATAGTTTTGATTGATTTGCAAAATAATCTTAAATGTTTCAAAATCACTTCGACTTACTGAAGCATATATTGCGGCAACGCTAGCAATAACAATAACTTTTTTCTGTGTGCTTAACGAATTAATGGTGCTTAATCGCATCATTTCAATGTCATCGTTTCTTTGTGCAGTTTTTTCAATGTATTGATCGTTTTTAGGAAGATATGCTTCAGGTTGATAAAAATCAAAATAAGAAATATAGTACTCAACGGCATTATCTTTAAATAATTCTTTAAATTCACTATATAGTTGTGCTGCAAGTGTTTTATTATGCACAATAATTAATGTTTTTAATTGCGTATTATTAACAACATTTGCAATAGTAAAAGTTTTACCAGTTCCTGTTGCTCCTAGTAAAACTTGTGATTTAATGCCTTTTTTAATATTATCGGTTAGTTGTTTAATGGCATCAATTTGATCAGCACAAGGATTAAAACTTGAAGTTAAAACAAAACGATCTAATTGATCATTAATGCCTTTTTCATTACTTTTTAATTCCTTATTTTTCATTTTTAACTTCAGTAATTTCTACTTGTTCTTTGCTTGTTTGTTGTCTGAATTTATTTTTTAAAATTTCTTTAGCATCAGTTGCATCTTCAATGGTTGTAAAATCCTTACTAGCACTATGGAATTTAATTTTAAAATCATCACCTGAACTGAAGGCATTTTCAATTTGATTATGTGCTTGAGCTTTAGACAATTCATCATAAATGTCACGTTTAATATTTAGTTGACCAATAATGTTACCTAAAGCATTAAAGATTGCTTCATTAATTTTTGGAATATAAATACGGTTAATATTATTAATAACAGTATGGGCTACATTCTTTTTCATATCAGCAAAGTGTTTATCAGCTTCATCAACATAAATATTTAATGGGCTACGTTGTTCAAGACTTCTCAAATTAACACCTTCACGAAGACGTAACATTAAATCAAGATGTTCAGTTCAATTTTTATCTAAAGCTTGAATCATAATATCTCTAAATAGCATGTTAGCTTTATCAAAAGTTAATAATTCACATCGTTGATCAATACTTAAACAAATAATTTTATAAACAATTTCAATTGCTTCTTCAAGTGTTTTATTGCTAAAAAATTGACTACTTACTAATTGCGTGTGGAAAAGGTTTTTATTGATTGCTTCACTTAAAGCTAATTCATCAACAAATAACGGATTAATTTTTGATGGAAACATTTTTACTAAATCATCAGCAACTTGTTTTGCCATTTTTTTGGCAATATTAATGTTTGTTTTATTTAATAAAATTTGATCACGTTGTTTATAAATTAGTTCACGTTGATTGCTTAAAACAGCATCATAATCAATTAAATTTTTACGTGTATCATAATTCACTGCTTCAACTTTTTTTTGTGCATGCTTAATTAGTTTTGTGAAGAATCATGAATCATAATACTCTGATTCAATTTTTTTATTTGATTTATTTTCTTTTTCAATGGCAAAACGTTTAAATAATGTATCTTCAAGTGAAATAAAAAAACGTGTTACTCCAGGATCGCCTTGGCGACCGCTTCGCCCACGAAGTTGATTGTCAATTCGTCGTGCTTCATGGTGTGCTGTCCCAATAACATAAAGTCCACCAAGTTCAGCTACACCTTCACCCAACTTAATATCGGTTCCTCTTCCCGCCATGTTAGTTGAAATTGTAACTGCTCCTTTTTGCCCGGCTAAAGAAACAATTTTAGCTTCACGTGCATTATTTTTAGCGTTTAGTAATTGAAATTTAATTCCTTTATTATTTAAGAAATAAACAAGTTGTTCAGAATCTTCAACTGATTCAGTACCAACTAGAATTGGTTGCCCAGTTTGATGAATTCGTTCAATTTCAGCGACAACGTGGGCTCATTTAGAAACTTTGTTATCAAAAACATAGTCATTTAAATCTTTTCGAATTACAGGTTTATTTGTTGGAATAGTAACAACAACCATGTTATATGTTTTTAAAAATTCTTCACTTTCAGTAGCGGCTGTCCCACTCACTCCTGCTAATTTATTAAATAAGCGGAAGAATGATTGGTATGTAATGGTTGCAACTGTCACATTTTCAGGTTCAATCTTCACACGTTCTTTAGCTTGAATGGCTTGATGAAGTCCAGCATTATAGCTTCGTCCTTCAAGAATTCGACCTGTAAATTGATCAACTAGATGGATTTCATTGTTTCTTACAATGTATTCCACACCATTTTCCATAATCTTATTTGCCATTAAGGCATTTTTTACTTTGTGATATAAATCTGAATTTTTAAAATCAAACAAGTTGTTTAATTTAAAATAATTTTCACACTTTTTAATTCCACTATCAGTTAATGCAACTGAATTGGTTTCACGATCAAGAGTAAAGTCATCTTGACTTATTGTATTAACAAATTCGTCAGCATCAATGTATAAACCAACATCTTGTTTTGGCTGACCACTAATGATTAATGGCGTTCTTGCTTCATCAATTAATACTGAGTCAGCTTCATCAATAATGGCATAGTTTAATTCACGGATAACTTTTTCTTCCATGCGTTTAACCATGTTATCACGTAAATAATCAAAACCTAATTCACTATTAGTTGTATATGTAACGTCACAAGCATACATTTTTCTTTTTTCATCAAGTTTAAAACTTGCTAAGTTATATCCAACACTAATTCCTAATGGATTTAGTACCGAGGCACAATAACTTGCATCACGTTGTACTAAATATTCATTAACAGTAACAACATGAACACCACGTTTTAATAAAGCATTTAAATAAGCAACAATAATGATAGTAATCGTTTTACCTTCACCTGTATACATTTCAGAAAAATCACCATTATGAGCAACAATTGCTCCAATAATTTGTACTGTATAAGCAAAAATTCCGTGTACACGATAGATAGTTTCTCTTGCTGTAGCGAATGCTTCAGGAAGAATATCATCTAAACTATGACCACGTTTCAATTTTTCAATTAAATAGTTAGTCATAGCTGAAAGTTCAGCGTTGGTTTTTTTACGAAAAACTGGCGCTAAACTATCAATATATTGAGCTGTTTTTTTTGCTTTCTTTAAGATCTTTCGTGCGGGACTAAAGACGTTTCAATCATTTAATGTCATACAGTTATTGTTTATTTATTTAATATTAAAAACATTACTTAAATTTATATATTATAAAAATTAATTATATAGAGACACTTTCAAGGAAATATTAAAAAATCTAGGCTGAACCTAGATCTTTTAATTTACAAAATTAATTATTTATTTTTCTTATCATGGCATCCACATCCAGGGATTCCACAGCAGTTGTCATCTTTTTTCTTATTTTGTTGTGTCTTTTTTTCTTTACATCCGCATCCTGAAATTCCGCAACAATCATCATCCTTCTTAATTGGTTTGCAGTTTCCATTAGCATCACAGCACATTTCGTCTGTACATTCACATGGATCGCATTCACAATTTGGATTTTTACATTTATTTTTCATTTTAATTCTCCTATTTCAAATTTCAGCGTTATTATAGCAAAAATAAAATGAATAAAAATTGAGAAAAATTAGATGAAATAAATATAAAATTGAGCCATATGAACAAGCAATTTTTTGTGTCAAAACGAAATGTTTGTGTTGAATTTTTAAGAATTTTTGCCATTATAACTATTTTATGGCAACACATTGTTGTTTCGTTTACAACAAATTTCCTGCTCTTCCAATTAGTGTCCCTATCTTTCTTTATGATTAGCGGATTATTTATTAAATTGGACAAAGAAGTGATCAAAAAACAAATAAAGAAAATTACTTTGTAGTACAGCTGTTTTATATATTTTTTATTTTGCTATTGCAACAATTTTATGGCTAACACATCTAAATCACTTTAGTCTTTTGCAAACGCTTGTTGGAACATTTTATCCATGTGATAATTTAAGCAGTTGATGATTTATCTTTGCAATGGAAGGTGCCTTAATATTAGTGTATTTTAGTGTTATCTATTTAAAGAAGAAAATAAATTTATTCTACTAATATCGTTAACTATAGGGATGTTGTGTTTTTTATCAACAATGGTATTAGTTAGACCACAAAATTTTCAAGAATATTTTTATGTTCGATATTCAATATTATCAATCATAGTTTGTTATATTTTTATGATGTATGCTATTTGAGTCAAACGATTTCTATGAGATAAGATAAACCAACACAAGATTATTAGCGTAGTTTTTTGTATTATTTTAATTGTTTTTTGAGTATTTGTATGAAATATTATTCAATGATTGAATATTAATTGTGATTTATCATTATTAAATCTTGATTGATATTGTTATCCAGGTTTGTTAGCTTCATTTGGATTAGTTTTAATTGCATATTTTATTTATGAATGATTATCTAAACAAGCATTTTTTCAAAAATGATACGCAAAATTTTTTCAATATATTGACAAAACAATTTGTTTTCTAGCTAATAAAGTTTTAATTGTTTATTTATTTCATGGATGCATTTTTGTTTTAATTCATAATGATATATGGAGTTTAAATACTCATCCAGTTGTTTGATGAGCTATTTGCGTCCCCACAACCTTTTTATTTGCTATCCCACTTGATTATTTAAAAAACAAACTTCAAAACTTGATCTCAAATGGTTGAATTAAAGCTAATAAAAAAGTAACTATGTAAACTAGTTATTTTTTTTAATATCAATAGTCCTAAAGCTGTTTCAGGAATAACTTTTGATAATTTAATGTCAATCTCTAATTGATACAAGTCTTTTAAAAAGTTATTTATTTCTTGTAAACTAACTGATTGTAAAAATGTTAAGTTATTCATTAGCGTTTTGGGATATCAACCAAACTTCATCGCTAATGAATAAGTGCTGTTAGTACCATATTTCATTAAAAACATTTTTTGAAATTTAAATTCTAAGAAATTGTAGCCTAATAAAATAATAATGGTAATTGGTAACTCTTTTTGGCTTAATAACCAGTTGTATAGTCTATACGCGTTTTTAACATCATTCTTGATGATAAGTTCACCTAAAACCATAATGTTTGCTTCATTGCTATTGAAACATAAACTATCAACAATTTTTTTAGTAATTATTTCAGTTCCATTACATAAGTGAAACTTATTTAATTCATTATTAATGGTAAATGGATTATTAGCTAGTTTGTCGATTAAATAATTTATCGTTTGTTCATCAGTAAAATTTAATTGATATTTTTTAATTAACTTGTTAACAAACTTTTCTTTATCTTCGTTGCTAAAGGCATTTGCTTTAACAAATTTAATTTTTTTAGTTTGTTCCTTTGTTAATTTAAAACTACTTAAATTACGAGCACTAACCGTGCAAATTAAATTATGACTAGTGTTAATTAATTGGTCTAATTGATCACTTCAATCTTTTTTATCGGTTAAAAACTTAGCATTAGTAATAACGTAATTTTTTACTTCATCATTTGCTTCTTCATCAAATATACTAACTTGATTTAATTCATTAAGTATTGAAGTTAAATCCTTTTTAAAATCAAATGTTTGCGTAATTTTTAAATCGAAAATTAAGTTAAACAATGTATTGTTTATATTGTTTTCACTTAATCCATAGACCACGATCATACTTTAATAAGTATAGATATTAATACGATATTTTTTCTGAGTTAGATACGCTTTTGCTCTTGATTAAATTAAAGACATAATATGAAAATAGCAAAACTGATAAATATAAATTAACAATCAGATGATTTCATCTAATCAAGTTAATTTGAATATTTAAGTAGTTAAAAGCCATAATTACATTAATCATTAAATTAATTAAAGAATGGATTAAATTAATAAGAAAAGGTATTCAAACAAACATTAAAACAGCGATAAAAATGAAGATAATAAAGTAGCTAAAAATAAATGAATTAATAACAACAAACAAACTTATTTTGCTATTGATTTGTAGTACAAATGGTAAAGAAACAATAAAAGCACAAAGATTTGTTAGTAAAAACTGAATTCAAAAATTAGATAATTTAAATTGATTGATGTAAATAATTGTAATTGTGCATAAGTAAGACATAAGGAAACCCAAATTAATTGCACCAAATGGGTTAATACAAACGCTAATAAAACCAGAAATACTAACAGCATCAAACTTATTTGGCTTCCATTTCTTAAATACAAAAGCAATGGTTAAACAAAAAAGTACTCTTAATGTACTAATGCTGAAGTTAAGCAAATAACACATAAAGGTTATTAATAGTAAATTAATAGTAAAACAAACTTTAGGAGTTCTTTTAAATATTTTTTGATTAATTCAAGCAATAATTGATAAATGTAAACCACTAATAACAATTAAATGAACAATGCTCATATTAATCATTAATTGGTAAATATATTTACCACTATTAGTTTTAATATTGAAGATTAATAGTTCAATTACATTTGAGTCAGTTAATGAGTAATTGTTTTTAATAAAAGATATTAAAAAGTTACGTAATGAGAAATGAATGAAATTATCAATTCAATTGGCTAGATGATTGAAAACATTGTATTTGCCTATTAAAAAACTAATGTCTAAAGGAATAAAACTTGATACGATAAAGATTAATATGTACGTATATTTGATCTTTTTAAGAATTAATATTAATAGAATTCCAAACGTTAGTATTAAATATCAAAGAGAAACATACACTAAAAAGATATTTAGTACACTGAACGCTAATAAAAATAAAAAGTTAAACGAAACTTCTTTTTTGTGTCCCATTTAACTTTTAAATAGGCAATTATTTCAATAATGATTTAATTGTTTGATAATCAGCTAAATATTTAGCATATTTATCTTTTTCATTTTGAACTTTTTCCTGGCTAGCTTTAGCAATAAAATTTTTATTACCTAGAATTGATTCGCTACGTTTAATTTCATTTTCAAGCCGTTTTAATTCTTTTAATAATTCTTCTTTTTTTGTTGCTTCATCTTTAAAGTTATCTAAATATTCAATGATGCATTCATCAGTTTTAATAATTTTAAATTCTTTATTAACTGGTTGGTTACTAATTTGATTAATTTGAATGTTATATGTTCCGCAAAGTGAAACAACTAATTCACGATGTTTTGCTAAAAAATCATTAATTAAGTTAATTTCAATTGGAGTTATGCTTTTAATATTTGCTTTAATTCGTAATTCTCTTAATTTGTTAATAACTCCAATTACCATTGATGTTAATTTAGTTTGTTCTTCATTGGTCTTGTATTTAAATTCACTAGGAAAACTTTCAAGCATTACTGAAGATAATTTATAATTAAACATTTGGTAAATATTTTCGGTAATGAAAGGACAAATTGGGTGAAGAATGATACTGATTTTTTGGTAAATATTATTCGCAATAGTCAAAGCTTCATCATGGTATGTATCAGAATTAATTAATGGATGAATTAATTCAAGATAAGTATTGCAATAAGTATTTCAAACAAAATCAATTAATGTTGTAACTAAAACTGAGAAATTATATTCATCAAATAATTTAGTGATTTTCTTAATGAATTGATTAAATTGGTCAATCATTCAAGAGTTAATCGGATGAATAAACTGATTAACTTCATGATAATCTTTATGGTTATCTAGTAAATTATGAACATTTCATAATTTATTTAGGAAGTTAGTCATATAGATTAATTTAGTAGTATCAAATCGTAAATCTTCTCCTAGAGTTGAACCATTAATTAAAAATAGTCTTAACGCATCACAACCATATTCATCAATAACATCGTTTGGTTCAATTCCATTGCCTAATGATTTCGACATTTTTTTATTGTTAGCATCGCGTACTAAACCATGAATTAGAATTTGCTTTAATGGATTAACTTGACTTAAATTATTACATTGGAATAACATTCTAGCAACCCAGAAGAACAAAATATCATAGGCTGTTACTAATAAATTAACTGGATAAAAGCATGAGCAGTCATGATTAGAGTTATATACAGTTGTAGCTAATGGTCATAGCCCACTTGAAAATCATGTGTCTAATACACTTGGATCTTGTTCATAACCTTTTGGCGGATTAAGACCAACATAAATTTCGCTATTTTTTCCGTAGTAAACAGGAATTTTGTGACCTCAAAGTAACTGACGACTAATACATCAGTCATTAATTTTTTCTAATCATGTTGTTAGTGTTTTTTCAAAACGTGGTGGCAAAAAAGTGCTCGGATCTTTTTTTAGTGTTTGATAAAGTTCATCAACAATTGGTTGCATTTTAACAAACCATTGTTTACTTAATAGTGGTTCGATAACTTCATTTGTTCTTTCACTATAGCCAATTTCATGATCATGATTTTCAATTTTTACAACCAGATCAAGATCTTGCAAATGCTGTACGATTTTATTTCTTGCATAAAGCCGATCAAGACCGCTATAATTTTTATTAGCAATAGCACATTCATCAGCTAAAGTCCCATCAAGGTTCATTACTGAATGATAATCAGTTAAATTATGTTTTTTAGCTAACTCATAGTCATTAAAGTCATGAGCTGGAGTACATTTCATTACCCCTGTTCCAAACTTGATATCAATGTATTCATCAGCGTAAATTTTTAATTTACGTTGATTTACTGGATTAATGGCATATTGGTTTAAGTATTTTAAATAGCGTTCATCATTTGGGTTAATAAAGATTGCAATATCACCAAACATTGTTTCAGGTCGAGTAGTTGCAATTGTTAGATATTCTTTTGGATTACTATCCAAATAGTATTTGAAATAATACATTTTACCTGTAGTTGGTTTATGAATTACTTCAATGTCACTTACCGCTGATTTTAACTTAACGTCTCAATTGGTTAATTTATAGTCTTGATAAATTAAACCTTTTTCATAAAGTTTTATGAAAACATTATCAACTAATTTTTTAACATTGTCATCTAATGTGTATGTTTCATTAGCATAACTTAATGCAAAACCAAGTTTAGCTCATTGACTGTGAATAACAATTTTTTGTTCGCTAACTCAATTAGTCAATGCGTTTAAATATGCCTTTTTATCGCTATATTTTTTGTTTTGTTCTTTAAGAACTTTATCAAATTTAGTTTGTGTCGCAATTCCGGCATGATCCATTCCTGGAAGTCAACAAGTATTAAATCCTTGTAACTTCTTGTATCGGATAATTACATCTTGGATTGTTCCATCCCAAGCATGACCTAAGTGTAAATGTCCAGTAATGTTAGGTGGAGGAAGGATGATACTAAAGTTTTTCTTGTTATGCTCGTAATGAAGTGGATCAAAATAATGGTTAGTATTTCAAAAATCATATAAACCATGTTCAATATCTTTAAAACTAAATTTCTTGCCTTTATAGAACATATGCGATTGCTTAATTAATATAATTTTATTAATTATAGATATCAATAAGATTATGGACAAAATCATTATTGCAATGGGAAAGAACAAAAAGCTCTTAAATACGATGGACTACACCAAAATGTATACATCGATTATTTTAACGCTTTTTGGTAACCCAATTATTTATGCTTTTTTTAATAGTAATAATGAACACCGAACAAATGTTGAATGAATTCTGATATCATTATTGATCTCAGTTACATTAATTCAATTTTTTGAATTAATTTTTTATATTTTAATGGCAACAAGAAAGGCCATCTATTCCAAAACCTTTTTTTGTATTGAAAGTAAAATTTATTATTTATGACGTTCAAAAGTAAAAATTATTAAACGTACTAAAATTGAAGACATGTATTACAAATATACATTTACCAAATATTACTTTTTTGCTGCATGAATATTATTTTTAAACAGCATTATTACTTTCTCTGGAGCTTTATCAACATTAATTTATGCCTGAATTGATACAAGAAACAATGGCGTTGATAATACCAAGGCTTTACCATGGGTATCGCTTGCAACGACAATTATTAACATTTTATCAATCATTTATAACAAAGTTTTAAGTCGAAAAACTAATAACGTTATAACTTATGTTTTAACCCTTAAAAATACTAGTCTTAAATAAATTTCTTTAGTTTAATAATGTATAATATAGCTCATTATGTTACTTGATACAAGAAAAGAAACAAATAATAAGGCTGGATTTAATCCAAATGTTCAAAATGAAGCATTAAATCCGGTGGCAGAATCATGAATGTGAATCTTTATCGTTTTATTCTTTGTTATCACTCTAGGTTTATTCGGATTCTGATACATTAGAAAACGAAATTGATTTAACCGTATGCAAAACCAAATCAATAATAGCGCTAGTAATATTAGTGTGCAATTAGCACAACGTCGAGATACTTTAGTAAAGTTACTTGACGCAACTAAGAGCCATATGAAATATGAAAAAACAACATTAACTGAAGTAACTAAATTACGCAATGTTAATTTCAATAATATTGATGCAGAAAATTTACCTGCAGCAATGAATAAAGTTGATGTGATAGCTTCAAGAATATTAGCAACTGTGGAAAACTATCCAGATTTAAAGGCTGGAGCAAGCATTATGCAATTAATGAACAGTGCTGAAATTAATGAACGAGAAATTGCTGCAAGTCGACGTATTTACAATGCAGATGTAAATTCTTTCAACCAAGAACTATTTGCTTTCCCAAGTGAATTTGTTGCAGCACGAAATAATTTGCATACCTTACCACTATTTGTTGCTAGTGAAACTCAAAATCAAGATGTAAGTTTAGATGTAAATATCTAAACTTTTTTTATATAGCATTAAAGGATAAAAAAACTTATGGGCAAAATCTCTACTTTTGATGTTGCTAAATATTATGATGAAGTTGTAGCAACTAATATTGAAAAAAATACTAAGGAATATCTAGATAATTTATTTAAAGTTGATATTGATAAAGAAAAATTATCCAGTTTAAATAATGCAATTAACGATAATCAAAATAAAATTAACCAAGAAAACAAATCATTTGTAAAAAGTAAATGATTTTTCTTTCTAATGCAAGTAATAAACTTTTTTACTGTTATTAGCACGATTTTAGCTGTTCTATATATCGCTGGAATATTTAATAATTTTCTTAATAATAATTCGTCATATAGACCATTATTTATTGTGGTAATTGTTATTGCTGTGATTTGTTGTTTATTTGAAATTGGACTAAGAATTTATAAAAGCAAAAAAATTAAAGAAATTAAAGCCATTGTTGATCCTTTAACTGATAAATTGAACAAAGACATTTATTCAGCAAGAAAAATTTTAAGCCCGATTACCAATAAATTTAATCGTGTTCATGCTTATGATTTGTTAGAAAAATCATTTAAAGAATTAAAATTGAAAACACAATTTACTGATTTAGATGTTAACTATTTTCAAGAAAACGTTACGACAAATGAAAATGAATCATCATTCAGTATGATATGTGGTAATACTTTTACTAATCCGTTCTTATTTCACACTAAGAAAATTTTTCGTATGGGTGAAAAAACATGAACAGGAACAACGACTAAAAGTTTTTATGTTAATGGTGAATGAGAAACAGTTGTTATTACCGCCCAATTAACAAAACCACACCCTTATTACAATAATTTAAGCGTTTTTAATTTAGCAAGCAATAACTTTAATGATTTAGAATTTAAATTTGAAAAAAGTTTTAAACATGAAAATGAAGTAAAACATTTTTATAAAAAGCATCCTAACCAAAGAAGAATGGAAAATAGTGAATTTGATCGACTTTTTCCTGCAGTAAGAAATGACGAAATTCTTTTCCGTAGTTTATTTACGATTTATACCCAAGAAGAAATGGTGCACAACGCTGAACGTTTTAAGTTTATTAATAATTTAACTTATTTTAAAAATACAGGAAAATTATTTCAAATTCACATGGACAGTGATATTAATAATTTAGCAATTGCTTTTAATGCCAATAGTTTTAATCAAACTGATGTTAATAGTTTATATAGCGATTACACTAATACTTTAAAACAAACAATGTTTAGTTTGTATCAATACATGTCACCGCTATTTAGTAGTAGCATTATTCAACAAGAAATATTTTTACCGGTAAAAACGTATAAAAAGTATCAATATTTAAATAACTTAAATCTCGAACACTTTTTAAATAGTAATGCTAATCACATTAAATTTTTGCATGGTGCAACAAGCAATGCCATGTATGATGGTCTAGTTAAATTTGAATTACTGGAAAATAAAAAAACATATGAAACATACTTAATGCATGTTAGTTCATATGGAGCAAATCAAAAAACTGAAGAAGTAATGGGCTATGGTGGTGGACATTCTGCTTTAGTTCCTGTCACTTACTTAGAATTCTACCCATTAGTTAATACTTTTCCTGCAATTTATACAACAATTGATGAAAATCTAGATTTAACATCATATTTAACAGATATAGAGCCTCATCCAATTGTTAGTAAGTATAAATTATTGGCTTTAGTTGTTAGTTGCTATCAAGTTTTAATAATTCTTCAAGACAAAAAACAGCTGCAACAATTAGATATTACCAGCGTTATTAATGAAATTAAACATTCATTTAAAAAATAAATTTCAGATAATTGGCACTCTAATGTATAATGTGCTAATAAGTAAATTAGGATGAATAAAAAGGAATTAACAAATATGCAAAAACCAGTGATTGTTTCGCGGGGTGTAATTATTTATCCGGGAATGAAACACGCAATTAGTGTTGGAAGAATTAAAACAATTAAAGCAATTGATTGAGCCCGTAATGAACACGATAATCAAATTTTAATGTTCAGTCAAATCGATCCGCAAGTTGAAGAACCGGGTGTTAATGATATTTATCGGATTGGTACGCTTTGCGAAATTGTTAATGTTAATAAAAAAAGTGAAAACGATTATAATGTTGAACTAAAAGGAATTAAACGAGTTAGTGCTAATAACATTAATATTGATGATGATCATCAATCATTTTATAGTGATTACACTGAATTATCTGACGTCAAAATTAACCCAAAATCACTAAAAAAACATCAAACATTATTAATGAATATGGTGAAACAATCTTCAAATAGTGATTTTGAAGGTGAAGAATTAATGAAATTAATTTCGCCAAAAGACTCATTAACTAAGGTTGTTTATATCCTGGCTGATATTTTAAACATTAGTGGTAAAAATCGTCAGGCTATTTTATCAACTAATAGTGTAGTTGAACGAATTAACATTGTTTGCCAATATTTAACAAATGATGCTGAAAGTTCGAAAATTGATAATGAAATTCTAAAAAAAGTTAATTCTGGATTATCAAAACAACAACGCGAATTTTATTTACGTCAGAAAATGGGCGTTATTAAAGATGAATTAGGTCAAATTTCATCAAATGAAAGTGATATTAAACGCTTACTTGACAAAGTTAATTCTAACCCTTATCCTGAAGAAGTTAAAAAACGAGCAACTGAAGAAATTGGTCGTATGGAATCGAGTGTTAACCCACAAGAAAACTCAATTGTCCGTACGTATCTTGACTGATTACTTGATTTGCCTTACTGACAAACTTCGGTTGATAATAATGACATCGTTAAAGTTGAAGCAATGCTTGATAAAACACATTATGGACTTGAAAAAGTTAAAGAACGAATTGTGGAATATTTAGCTGTTAGAGCTAAAGTAAAAAAATCAAAATCACCAATTATTTGTTTGGTTGGTCCTCCAGGAGTTGGTAAATCAACATTAGCTCGTTCAATTGCTGATGCTTTAGGTAAAAAATTCGTTAAGATGTCACTTGGAGGAGTTCATGATGAAAGTGAAATTCGTGGACACCGTCGTACATATATTGGTAGTATGCCAGGGCGGATCATTAAGGGAATGAAGAAAGCCGAAGTTGTTAACCCTCTATTCTTATTAGATGAATTAGATAAGATGACTAATGATCGATTACATGGCGATCCGGCTAGTGCGTTACTAGAAGTTCTTGATCCTGAACAAAACTCCCATTTTGTTGATAACTACATTGAAGAGCCATATGATTTAAGTAAAGTAATGTTTGTAGCAACAGCTAACTATATTGAACAAATTCCCGAACCATTACTTGATCGACTTGAAATCATTGAATTAACTTCTTATACTGAACGTGAAAAATTAGCTATTGCTAAACAATATTTAATTCCACGGGTTTTAGAAAATACAGGCATCAAAGATAAAGAAATTATTTTTACTGATGAAGTAATTACTTACGCAATTAATCACTATACTAAAGAAGCAGGTGTGCGTGAATTAGAACGTCTCATTAATAAAATTGCTCGTAAGTTTGTTGTTCAACAATTACATAAAAAAATTACTAAACAAACAATTGATATTAAAGCAATTCGTGAATATTTAGACAAAGAAATCTTTGAATACAACATAGCTGATAAAGAAAATATTCCGGGCGTTGTTAACGGAATGGCCTATACATCTGCTGGGGGAGACTTATTGCCAATTGAAGTTACTTACTTCCCAGGAAAAGGTGACATTGTAATTACTGGTAACTTAAAAGAAACAATGAAAGAAAGTGCAAGTGTTGCACTAGGTTATGTCAAGGCAAATGCTGATAAGTTTGGTTTAAAAAACTTTAACTTTAAAGATAATGATATTCATATTCATGTTCCAAGCGGAGGCATTCCCAAAGACGGCCCAAGTGCTGGAGTTACTTTAACTACCGCAATTATTTCTTCGTTATCAGGAAGAAGTGTTAAAACAAATATTGCAATGACTGGTGAAATTACTTTACGTGGTAAAGTTTTAATTATCGGTGGAGTAAAAGAAAAAGTAATATCAGCTTATCGAGGCGGAGTGAATGAAATCTTTTTACCAAGTGATGATGAACGTTATTTAAAGGATATTCCTGACGATGTTCGCAGTAAAATTAAATTTTATTTAGTTAAATCATATCCTGAAATTTACGAAAATATTTTTAATAAAAAATAACTTATTTAATACATTTTTTAAACATATTAAAATACAACTATAAAAAAGAACGAAACAGACACCAAGTGCTGTTTTTTCTTTTTAAAAGGTATAATTAAAGGATTATAAATAAGCTTGCAAAGCGAAAAATTACTTTTAATAATTGGAATAATTGCTACGCCATTTCGTTAACACAAGTATTAACATAAAATACTACAAATATTATTGACAAGTTAGAATAACAAATTTTGAAATTAAAAGGTGAAGAATCAATTTATTAAAAAACAATATATATTGAGTCCCTATTCAAATTCTTACTTTATGTTAATACTATTAGACAAAACGACAAATTAAAGTCATTTATAATTCATTAAAAAAATTAAAGTTATGAAAAAAATAAAATATTCAAAATATTAGTCAGTTTAATTAGTTTAAGTTCATGTTCATTGCTTTTTTCATGTTTAAATTTTAATACAGTTAAAAAAGTTAGTGTTACTAGTCGAAATAACGCTGAAAATATATTTAAATTTGATTCTACCAACGGTATTATTCAAGGTTTTGCAGAAGGTGTTGATATTCCAACTGTTTTAACTATTCCAGCAGAAATTGATAATGTTACTGTTAATGAAATTGGTGAAGGAGCTTTTGGAGATAACAAAATAATTAAAAAGTTACAATTTGATGTTAATAGTCAAGTTAAAAAGATTGATTCTATGGCATTTATAAATTCAAGCCTTGAAAGCGCTATTATGTCTGATAGCGTTACTGAACTTGGCAATAATGTATTTGGTAAATGTAGTTCTTTAGCAACTATAACTTTATCTAAAAATATAACAAACATTCCTGCTGCGACATTTCAAGGAACAGCACTAAAAGAAATTACTATTCCTAGTAAAGTTACAAAAATTGATCAAACAGCCTTCGCTTTTACTAATGTTTTAAATGATAAAAATGTTAAATTACCTGAAGATAGTAATTTTCATTGATTAAATGTTTCTAAAGCTAAAGCTTTAGTATTAAAGGAAGTTACTGAATTAACAAATGACACACAAATTCAAGGCGGATTATTAATTGGCCAATTAAACTTAAATGATGCTAAACAAATTACATCTATTAAAAACAAACTTTTTGGTTTTAATCATTTATCTACTTTAGTTTTAAGCAACAAAGTAAAAACAATTGAAGGTAGCGGACTAATTTCATCAATGTATTTACTAGAACTAAATATTCCTAGTAGCGTAGAAGAAATTGGTGATTACGCTTTTGGCAATTGCTATTCGTTAAATGATTTTTATTTTAATTGAGCATCTAATCAGCTTGAAAAATTACATTTAGGTAATTATTTATTTACTAGTAGTATGCTTAATAGAACTATCTATGCATATTTAGCAAATTATACTGATAATCTTCAAAATGATTATGAAGCTAAATTCAAAACTATTGATTTAGGCGAACACGTACAAATAATTTTCAAACCAGCTCCAAGTAGCAACCATTGATGATGATATATTTTAGGTGGTGGAATTGGTGTTGTGATTTGCTCAATTGGTGGTTTCGCAATCTATAAAATTGTTCGTCAAAACAAAAAGAAACAAGCTAAAACCAATAAATAATATTTATTTAACTTTTATTTCTAAAAAAGCTAATTTATTTTTAATAAAGTAATAATGAAACATAACTGAAATTGTTCCCATAAGAATTAATAATATAGGGGCAATGATGTTTAGAATAAACATCAATAAGTGTGTTTCATTAATTGGTAATGAATTACCAACAACATATAGCATTCAGCAAAAAAAAGTTAAACCAAAAAACAAAGCACGATATAAATTAAAATAAAGGCTTTGTTTTTTAAATAAATCTACCTCATTTTCATTTTTTAATGGCATTGTTTCAAGGTTTCTATTTGTAAATTGTTGGACAATTCAAAAAAGCATATTAATCAATAATAAACTTCAGCATAAAACTAGATTAATAATTATTCCAACTCTATTATTAAAAATAAAAACAATTAAACCACTTATTCCTATTATTGAATATATTGAAACTAAACTTAAACTAATAAAAAATAGTGTAATTCAAGCATTAATGTGTTTATATTGAGGATCAATATTAATTTTTAATTGATCAATTTTATTGAATTTCTTTTTTCAATAGGAAAGCATCACATCCTCCATAATATTGCTTCAATATACTTTGTTTTTTAAAGCCAACATGTTCATAAAAACCAATCGCATTTTGATTTTCTTCATTGACTTCAACAAAAATATCTTTTTTAAATTTTTCAATTTCGTTTAAAAGTTCTTTACCATGTCCTCGCTTTTGAAATTTCCGATCAATAGCAATTTGCAATAAATCAACATGATCAACTAATAAATAGCAAATTGCATAACCTATAATTTCTTCTCCATCAGTTAACACTAATAATTGCATATCTTTGTTAGCTAACATTTCAGTTAAAGTATTGAATGAATAAAATTTACCACTATCAAAAAAACAGGTTTGAATTTTAATAATTAATTCTAAATCATGTGATGTCATTAATCTGATTTTTGCCATAAGTTTATACAGGATCTTTTAAATATATTGGAGTAAAAGTTTCTAAATCATTTACTTTTTCCATATATTTTAATATTTGATTAATTTTTGCTTTGTAATTTATACGGTGATAATTTTTAATAACTTTTAATTCTTTATGTTCATTTAGATATTTATCTAATTCATTATTATCAATTAAACATGGCTTAACTATCGGTTTAAAATTAGAATAAATTGCTAAATATTGTTTTTGGCTTTTAGCATCGATTAAGCTAATTCCTGTTCCTTTATTTAATTGAAATAACAATGAATTAGTCGTATATAAATTTATTTTTTTTAAACTGCACCAAGTAACAGCGATTAAAAAGCCAACCCGACTACCTGTGAAACTACCTGGACCGTTAACTAAATAAATGTTTTTAATTTGTTCTAAACTGACCCTATTTTGTTTTAAGAATTTTTTAATTCTTGTTATAACAATATCAGTCATATTGTGATTGGTTTTTTCTTTATAAAGATTAATCACTTGCTTGTCGTTAATTAAACCCAAGGCACAATAATCTTGAGTAGTATCAATAAATAGACTAAAATTATTGTTTTTCATTGCGTAATTCCTTTAATTTATTAGTAAATGTTTCATCTAGTTTAATGCTAAATTCTTTAACATCATTAGTTATAGGGTGATAAAAACGTAAATATTTAGATGTTAAAAATTGGCCATAATTTTCATCATCACATTGATTAGAATACACCGGATCGTTATAAACAGAATGGTGAATATAATTCATATGAACACGAATTTGGTGTGTTCTTCCTGTCAATAATTGACATTCAATTAGTGAATAATTTTTAAATCGTTCAATGACTTTAACAATTGTAGTTGCATCTTTTGCTTTTAGTGAATTTGATACAGAAAATTTCATCTTACCATTTTTCGAACGATGAATTGGGGCTTTAATGATTAATTCATCATCATTAATAATACCATCAACCAATGAATAATATTTACGTATTAATGCTTTTGATTGAATTTGATCAATTAAATTATTCAGAACATCTTGGTTTTTAGCTACTACCATTAAACCATTAGTATTTCGGTCTAAACGTTGACAAATTCCACAACGATCTGGATGAAAAAAAGAGAGCAATTCAACTTTATCTTTAATTAAATTAACTAATGTATTGTGCAATTCATATTTAGTTGGATGAACAATTAAACCTTTAGGTTTATTAATTACCATCAAAGCCTCATCTTCATAAACAATCAAATCTTTTAAATCAAACATAATCTATTTCTTAATTTCCTCATTCTTCTTTTTTTGTTTGTATTCGCAAATAAAGAAAATAAAACTAAACAAACAAATACCAATAATTCCTGTTATGATGAAAAAATCTGGAAAATTAAAGATTGCGCTTTTATCAAAAAACTGAAAATAATCTAATACACCATTAGTTTTTTGTTTTAAACTAGCAATTTCTTTAATAACCATTCGATCAACCAAGTTATATGTCGCCCCTATGTAAGCCATTGAACCAAAAAATCACTCAACAAATCTTTTAGAAATAAAAGTAAAAATAAATAGAACAACAATTAAGACTGATTGCAAAATATAAATCAATCATGTTTTGCCATTTAAGTTACCAAAGCTAATTCCTTGATTAATATCAATACTGATATTAATAAAACGATATGGGTCAACAACTGTAGGTTTTGTTAATTTACAGCAATAAATGCTCATAGTAACTGAGCACAATAAAACAATAACGGCAGCAAAAATAAAAGCATAAAATTTATTTAGTAAAGCTTGTTTATTACAATGTGCTTTTTTAAATTCGCTTCATTGCTTATGTCATCTTTTATTGTTTTCTACATTAGACATAAATCTTGTTTATATAATAACAATATTTAATAATTTAAATAACAAGATTGTATGTCGCAACAATATAAAGACAGTGATATTAAAGTTTTAAGTGGGCTTGAACCTGTCCGTAAACGTCCGGGAATGTATATTGGGAGTACTGATAGTTATGGATTGCATCACTTGGTATGAGAAATCTTTGATAATGCGATTGATGAAGTAATTGCCGGCAATTGTAATTTGATTAAATTAACAATTCATAAAGATCAATCAATTAGTGTTGAAGACAACGGAAGAGGAATTCCATTAGGAAAAAATTCACAAACTGGTTTAAGCACAATTGATACAGTTTTTACCGTTTTACATGCTGGTGGTAAATTTGATGATTCAGCATATAAAACATCTGGTGGTCTTCACGGAGTTGGTGCAAGTGTAGTAAATGCTTTAAGTTCTTGACTTGAAGTTAGTGTTAAACGTGATAATAAAATATTTACCGCACGTTATGAAAACGGTGGAAACATTGTTTCTCCAGCTCATGAAATTGGTAAAACAAACCGTACTGGGACTTATGTTCGCTTTCTTCCAGATACTTCAATTTTTAAAACAACTAAATTTAATCCTAATTTAATTAAAGAGCGAATTCGAGAATCGTCTTACCTATATCAAGGATTAACTATTGAATTTAATGATTTAAATACCAACGAAACACAGACATTTATTTCACAAAAAGGATTAATTGAATACGCTGAATTTATCAATGAATCACGTAATCCTATTTTTCCTGCAATTGGGTTTAAAGGAAAAAGTGATGATATTGAAGTTGATATTGCTTTGCAATACACTAATGAAACAAATGAAATCATTATTTCCTTTGCTAATAGTGTTAAAACAAATGAAGGTGGAAGTCATGAAACTGGATTTAAAACTTCTTTAACAGAAGTAATAAACAACTATGCACGAAAAAATAATCTTTTAAAAGATAAAGACAAAAATTTCGATGGTGATGACGTTCGTGAAGGGATTACAGCTGTAGTTTCAGTACGTGTTCCTGAGAAAATTATTGCTTATGAAGGACAAACTAAGAATAAACTTTTTACAATTCAAGCTAATACTGCTGTTAAAAAAGTTTTTGCTGATCAATTTACTTATTGGTTAGAAGAACACGCTAAAGATGCTAAGAATATTGTGAACAAAGCTTTAGCATCACGTGATGCACGGATTGCTGCTAAAAAAGCAAGAGAAGATATCAAAAAATTAAGAAACACCAATAAACAAACAACAATTCTATCAGGAAAATTAACTCCAGCACAAAGTAAAAACTATGCGAATAATGAATTGTTTATTGTCGAAGGAGATAGTGCGGGAGGAAGTGCAAAATTAGCTCGTGATAAAAAATATCAAGCAATTTTACCGCTACGAGGTAAGGTTTTAAACGTTGAAAAAGCTTCAATTCGTGATTTATTAAAAAACGAAGAAATTTGTACATTAATTTCTTGTATTGGAACTGGAATTAATCCTGAATTTGATTTAAAGTCGCTTCGTTATGGAAAAGTTATCATTATGACTGATGCTGACGTGGATGGAGCACACATCCAAATCTTATTACTTACTTTCTTTTATCGGTTTATGAAACCATTGATTGAGAATGGTCATGTTTATGTTGCTTTAAGTCCGCTTTATAAATTAACTGATAAAACTTCTAAACAAGTCACTTATGCATGAGATAATAATGAGTTAAACATTGCTAAAGAAAAATTAAAGAATTATGAAATTCAACGTTATAAAGGTTTAGGAGAGATGAACGCTGACCAATTATGGGAAACAACAATGAACCCTAATAACCGAAAGCTAGTTAAAGTGACGATTACTGATGCAGCATTAGCTGAAAAACAAGTTGCTACATTAATGGGCGATAATGTGGAAAATCGTAAACGTTGAATTAGTGAAAATATTGACTTTACTACTGAGAATTTATAGTTTATGGCTGATAACAAACAATATATTCGTTTAAACATTGAAGAAATTATGGCTGATGATTTTGGTAAGTATGCCAAATATATCATTCAAGATCGAGCTTTGCCTGATATTCGCGATGGTTTAAAACCTGTACAACGACGAATTATTTATGCTATGAATAATTTGAAGTTGTTTCATGATCAACCTCATAAGAAGTCAGCACGTACAGTTGGGGAAGTTATTGGTAAATATCATCCACATGGTGATAGTAGCATTTATGAAGCAATGGTGCGAATGAGTCAAGATTGAAAAAATAACTTGATATTAATTGATATGCATGGTAATAATGGATCAATTGATGGTGATGGTGCTGCTGCAATGCGGTATACAGAATGCAGATTAAGCTCATTTGGTGAATTAATGGTTAATAGCCTAGATAAAAACACCGTTGAGTTCATTAATAACTTTGACGACAGTGAAACTGAACCAACATTATTACCAACATTATTGCCAAACTTGTTAATTAATGGGGCAACAGGAATTGCTGCAGGTTATGCAACTAATATTCCTCCATTTAATGTTATGGAAGTAATTGATGCAGTAATTACAAGAATTGATTCACCTAATTGCCATTTAAAATCAATTTTAAATGTTATGCCTGGTCCTGATTTTCCAACTGGTGGAATTATTCTAAATCCTAATGGAATTATTGATGCCTACACTAAAGGAAAAGGTAAAATCACTTTACGTGGAAAAATTGTTGAACTTAATAAAAAGCAATTAGCAATTATTAGTATTCCTTATGACACTAATAAAGCTAGCATTATTCGTCAAATTGATTTATTAAAAGATAAATATGATGCTTTAAAAATTAATGAAGTTCGTGATGAAAGTGATAAAAACGGTGTTAATATTGTTTTAGATGTTCATAACACAAGCAATATTGAATTAATCAAGAACTTAATTTATAAAGAAACACAATTACAAGTAAATTACAACATAAACTTCGTAGCTATTCACGGAAATAAACCAGTTCAATTTAGTATTTTTGATGCATTAGATGCATTTATTAATCATGCTAATCATGTTGTAATTAGTAGTAGTAAATTTGATTTAGATAAAGCAATTAAACGTAAAGAAATTGTTGAAGGCTTAATTAAAGCAGTAAACATCATTGATGATGTTATTTATTTAGTGCGTCATTCAAATAATAAAGAAGAAGCAAAAAACAAAATTGTTGAACAATTAGCGTTTACAATCAATCAAGCTGAAGCAATTGTTAATTTACGTTTATATCGCTTAACTAATTATGATGTTAATTCATTAACTGAAGAATTAAATAGTTTAAATGAAAGCATTAACCAATTAAATTTATTGATTAATGATAAAACAATTCGTGATAACTATATTAAATCAACTTTACGAGGTTTTAAAAAACAATTTAATCGACCAAGATTAAGTGAAATTATCAATGAATCAGGATCGATTAGCATCGATAATAGTGACACAATTGAAGATAAAGAAGTAATTGTTAACATTACGCGTGATGGCTACTTAAAATCATTTACAAAGCAAACAATGGGCTCAATTGAGTATGAAACAATTAAGGTGAAAGACGGTGATTTACCAATCGCTTTATTCATGTCAAATCAAAAACATAAGACAGTTTTAATTACCTCTAAGGGAAATTGCATTAGTTTTCCAACTTATAAAATTGAACAAAAGAAATGAAAAGATATTGGCGATCACATCAACAGCATTACGAACATTAGTCCTGATGAAAAAATTGTTCATGCTTTTAATTTTCCAAACAATGTTGAAGATCCACGTTGTTTGTTATTAACAACTAAACTAGGCAAAATTAAAAAGTAAAAATTACATCATTAAATATTACTAATACTGTTAAATCAACTAATTGTATGAGTCTTGATGATAATGATGTTATCATCAGTTGTATTGTTTTAGCTAATGAAAATACTAATCAACAAATTGCATTAATTAAAAATACAGGATATGGTTATATTTGCCATTTAAATGAAATTAGTACATTGGGTAAAACCGCTTCAGGAGTAAAAGCAATGAATTTAGCTGATAATGAAATTGTAGCTGGAGTAAGTCTTGTTGATGATAAAGCGACATTATTAATAGCTACTGATAATGGAATGAAGCGAATTCATTTTACTGAATTACCAATTAATAAACGCCCTAGCAATGGTAAATCATTGCTGTCAATTCCAAAAGCAAGTCCTGTTAACATTCTTGGTATTTTCAACTGTTATAGTAATTCTTTAATTCAAATTGTTAATGAAAATAATGAGTTGTCTTTCTTGAAAGGCTCAGAAATTGTTATTACTGATAAAGATGCACGTGTAAGTAAAATTAAAATTTGACAAATTAAAGATGTTTGTTTACATGAATATATAGATACTGTTAATGGTATTAATGAACATCATGATGAAGATATAATTGCAAATACTAGCGAAATTAAAATAAACAATGAAACAGATGAAAAAGATGAAGAAACAAGTCAACAAATGTCAATCTTCGATAATGAATAATAAACGTTGTCTAGGCTGCGGCTTAATTTTATCAACAGACAAAAACAATATTTGCTATACACCAGATTTTACTAAAGATTATTGCGTTCGTTGTTGAAACTTAAAACATTATCAAACTAATAATAATGCTCTTTCAGCAACAAAAATTGCTAATGAAAGCGTCAATGAACTAAAAATTGATCCAAATAAATCTGTTATATTTTTAGTTAATGATTTACTTAATATTAACTTTAATCTTATTGAACAATATAAAAATTATCCATATGTTGTTTATGTTTTTAATAAGATTGATTTGGTTTTAAACGACAAAAATAAAGAAATCATTTATAACAATTTGATTAATTTGCTAGCTTCACTAAAAATATCGGATCCAAAAATTATTTTAGCAAGTGTTAAAAATCATCATGGAATTAAGCTAATTAATGATTTTATCGCTGATAACGAACGAAGTTATAAATATTTCTTTATCGGTGATACAAATGCAGGAAAAACGTCAATTATCCAACAGTTGTTAATGATTAATAAGAAAAAAAATGCCACTAATTTAATTATTAGTCCATTCCTCAATACATCACTAATTTATAAAAAATATAAAATCAACCAACACGACATTATTGATGCACCTGGTTTTAATGATGCAAGCAATTTACTGAATTATTTAGATCAAGATCAAAAATTAAATAATTTATTTAAATTAAAAAAAGCAAACCAAGTTCATTATTTGATTAAAAAGGAACAATCATTTATCTTTGATAAATTTGGCTATATTACGATCATTCCTAAAGACAATTGCTATGCATCATTTAATTTATCATTAAATGTTGAAATCAAACGTTCAAAACCAGATAAAATAATTGAAAATTTTAATCAAATAAATTCACAATTCAAATTTGCAACAGATGAGTTTACTAATAGTGAATTTAATGTTAATAGTGATAAAGTTACTTTGCAAATTTGTGGTTTAGGTCAAATTCGTATTAAGGGAGCATCTAAAATATTGGTAAATACATATAAAAACATTAAAATAGATGTAATCGATCAATTTATATGTTAAAGAAAAAAATATTGTTATATGGAGGGTCATTTGATCCGGTTCATAAAGGTCACACTAAATTGCTTAAAACTGCAATTAAAACAATTAAGCCAAATTTAACGATCGTTATGCCTAGTAAGAATGCAGTACTTAAGTCGAATATTCATACTGCTAATAGTATCGATCGCTTTAACATGTGTAAAATTGCTTTTAAAGGTTTTCATCACTTAAAAATATCGCGTTTTGAAATCGATCAAGCTAAAAAAGGACCAAGTTATACCTATTTAACAATTAGATATTTAAAAAAAATTTATAAAAACTACAAAATCTATTTGTTAATTGGCTCCGATCGCATTAGTGATTTCATTCAATGAAAAAACTATCAATATATCTTAAAAAATGTTGAAGTAGTTGGTGGAATTAGAATTAAAAATGAGATTATGCCAACTTTTGATGGCATTAAACTTAATTATCAACCAATTGAAGCTTCAAGTCAACAATTAAGAATTAACCCTGATCTTAAATTATTAAATAAAAATGTTGTTTATTATTTTGCAGCTAAAGGAATTTATGCAGCTGAACAAGTTAAAGCTCGAATTAGTTCAAAACGTTTTGAGCATACACTTCGCGTTGTTGACATGGCAATGGAAATTGCAAAGGCGATTGGATATAAAAATTTAACACAAGTTTACTTAAGTGCAATTTATCACGATGTATGTAAAGAAATAAATGTTAATGAAACAATGAAAATTGTTAAAATTCATAATCAAAAGCTTTATCCAACAATTCATACAATGCATGGACTTGCTGCAAGCATTTATATTAAACGTCATTTCTTTGTTAATGATAAAAAGGTTCTATCAGCAATTAAAGGTCATGTCTTAGGTAATAAAAACTGAAGCATAAAGAAAAACAATACACTTGAAATGATTCTTTATTGTGCTGATAAACTTGAACCACATCGAACTAAAGAAGATATTTCTGATCGAATTGGTTTATTAAAATTAGCTAAGAAGGATTTAGATTTAGCCTATAAAACAATTTATGAAGAAACTACCAGCAAATATGCTAAACTTTAAATATAAAAAAATTGCTTTTTTAGTAGCTTTTAATGATGAGGTTGATTTATCTCTAGTTAAAAAATGAAGCAAAAAAAATGTTTCATCAATGACTCTTTACCATAACAAAACTGCTAAAAAAGAATATTTCTTAATCATTACTGGTGCAGGTAAAACAAATGCAGCAATTGCAACAACTTACTTAATACATGTTGCTAAAGTTGATGCAATTATTAATATTGGAACTGCTGGAAAACATACTGGTAATCTTTATCACAATCAAATTGCTCTAATTAGTAAATCAACATATGGTGATGTTGATGCAACTGAATTTGGTTATAAATATGGTCAATTACCACAAGGTTTAAATTACTATTCAATTAATAATTCTTTTAATGATCAAATTAAACTACACTTATTAACATACTTTAAAAATAATTTAAAAATTAATTGTACTGTAGCAACAAGTGATAGTTTCATTAATCAAAAAAATCAAATTCATTATCATTTAACTAAAAGCATTCATTTAGTTGATATGGAAGCAAATAGTATTAATCAAGTTTGTTATTTATCTAAATTTAAGAATATTGCAATTATTAAAGTTGTTAGTGATATTGTTAATGAAACTAAAAATCAATGACAAGAAACCATTGATATTACTAAGAAAACAATCACCGATGTGATCAAAAGCTTAATTATTTAATTATGAAAAGACAATTTGAATATAAAACCCGACCATGGAAAATCACAATTTGTGGTGTTTTTATTTTAATTGTTTTTATTTTATTAACTGTTTTAATTGGCGATATTAATTTATTAGGTTTAGAATATATTATTCCTAAGAACGGATTAATGTGGCACGGTTTAATTACTGAACAAAATCGCAACAGCATTTATGAACACTATAAAATTTATGGAGTTACTATCGAACAACTAGAATTAAATAAACAAAACTACATTTGGAATGTAACTGGTAATTATTTATTTAAATCTGAAGTTCTAGCTTTTATTCTTCCCATAAGTTTTGGACTGATGTTGTTGCCATTATTAGGACGAATTTTAAAATTCAATAACATTGATACTTTACCATTAACATATGGACTAACCATTGGCTTAATTTTTTGAATTTTTGTTCCACTTTTTCTTCCATATTTTCGCAACTATGATATTTGATGATGAATTTTACGTTTAACATTAACAGTTATCGTTATTTTTATATTTTGATTTATCATTAATTACATTATTAGAGTAATTATGATTAAAACTAACCAAACAACTGGTTATATTAATGATCATAAATTAGAACAAATCAGAATAAAACCCATTAAAGAAAAAAGTCAAAAAATTTTTGACGATTATCAAAAAGAAAAAGACAATTTAGATAAAAACTACATTGAAAAATAATCTAAACATTAATATAGAATATTAATAACTTAATTTTCTGTATGTCGCTTTACCAAAAATACCGTCCAAAAAAATTTAAGGATGTTTTATCACAAGAAGTTGTTTTAAAAACTTTAACTAATGCTATTAACCAAAAACAAATTAATCATGCTTATGTTTTTGCTGGACCTAAAGGCGTTGGTAAAACCACAATTGCGAAGATTTTTGCCAAAGCTGTCAACTGCAATAATTTCGACAATGATGTATGTAATCAATGTGAAGCGTGTAAAATCATTGATAATCATACTAGCGTTGATGTTGTTGAATTAGATGCAGCAAGTAATAATGGGGTTGATGACATCCGCAACATTTTAGATTCAACTAAATTTTTACCAAATGCACTGAAGTACAAAGTTTATATTATTGATGAAGCACATATGTTAACTAATGGAGCATGAAATGCTCTATTGAAAACATTGGAAGAACCGCCAATGTATGTTATTTTTGTGTTTGCAACAACAGAAATGCACAAATTACCAGCAACAATCATTAGTCGCTGCCAATGCTTTGAATTTCATCGTTTAAGTGATCAAGAAATTAGTTCATTAATCATGAAAGTATGCAATGAACAAAGTATTAAAATTACTGAGCAAGCAACTAAACTAATTGTCAGTTTAGCTAAAGGAAGTGCACGAGACGCTTTATCTATCCTTGATCAAGTTTCACTTTTTAGTAATAACAATATCAATGAGACAGTAATTAATAAGGTCTTTGGTTTAATTATTAATGATAAAAAAATTAATTTAATTAACAATTTAATCAACAACAATGTTCATGATATTATTAAATTTTTAGATGAAATTGAATTGAATGGAGTCAATTTTAGCCAATTAACATTTGAGTTAGCTAATGTCTTTTTAGACAAATTAATTTATAACCAAACAAATGATGCAAGTCTATTAAAAACAATGTCGATAGATGAATTAAATCAATTTAATTTATCAAATGAACAGTTAATAAATGTAATTAACGAATGCCAAAAGGCTTATAACAAAATAAAACTTTCTGAAGATCCGCGTTTTGATTTTAATGTTTTAATTTTTAGCATGATTAACTTAATTAATTCGCTATCTAAAAAAACAAACTCAAATTTTGATAAAAATAAAAAAAATGAAACTAAAGTTAATGTAACAAATATTAATTCTGAAAAAAAACTCAATGAAATTAAAATTGAACCTATTAGTTCGCAATCTTTGCTTAAAGATGAAGAGCTAACTCCGCCACAATTTGATGTAAATTCCTTCACGTCAATTTCAAAAGTTTATTTTAAAGAAGTTAATTTTGATAAGAAACACAATGATAATCAAAAAAAGGAAACTAAACAAGTTGAAACTGCTGACAAAAGTTCTAAATCTACAATAGCCTGAACAAATGAAGTAGATAAATTGATTATCCAAACTATTAAAAATACATCAATTGAAAAAATTAAAGAAGCAAAGAAATTCTATAAGCAAATCGTTGAACGTTTTAGTAATGAAAAAAATTTTTCAATATTTAAATTAGCCAAACAAATAGCATTAGCAAGTAATAATGCAATGATCTTGGTTTATGAAGATGCAAATGATGCTCTCATCATGAATAAACGTTATTTAGATGGAGATATTCAGAAATTTATCGTTAAAGTTACGCAAAAACTATATTATGTTTTGTGTGCAACCCCTGAACAGTTAAGTGACTATATTAAAAGATCAAAAGAAACGACCGATCCAATTTATAAATCTGAACCCGATACAGAAGCACTTCAAATTAGTCTTGATAAAGCCGATCGTTTAGCTCAAATTGCCTATCGTTTATTGAAAGACAACAAAAGTTAGTATAGATATTCGTATAGATAATTAACTATAATAGTTAATCAATTAGATTGAATGTATGTTGAAACTATTTAGATTTTTAAAAGGTAAAGCATTATGATCACTAGTTATTGCATTGATCTTGATGATTTTATCGTCAGTATTCAATTTATTTCAGCCATTATTTTTAATGGATGAAATTAGTGTTGTTAGTGTTTTAACTGATACAACTCATAGTGTAACAATTAGTATCATGTGATTTGTAATATCTTATGATAATGCTTGAATATTCTTTTGAACTCTTTGCATCTTAATGTTTGTTTTTGCTGTCCTTGGCTTTGCTTGCGGATTATTTAGTTATTGACATTCAGCTAAAGTTTCTTTATTGGTTGCTCAAAACATTCGAAATAGTATGTATGCACGAATGTTGAGCTATTCATTCAGCCAATTAGATTTAATTTCTCCAGCAAGTGCAATTGTCCGATTAACTAATGACGTACAAAAAGTGCAATGATATCTATGAATGTTTATTGGTGTAATGTTGCAATCATTAATTTTAATGGTTGGTGGTGGCATTGTTGCTTTTAGTTTACGATGAGAATTAGGAACTGTTGTGCTTGTTATGATTGGAATTATTGTTATTTTAATCGCAGCAATGGGACGAAAAAGTATGCCTTCATTTCATTATTCACAAATCAGTCTTGATGATGTATCAGTTTTAATGCGCGAAAATGTTCTTGGAGCAAAAGTTGTCAAATCGTTTGGGTTACAACAAGATCAAGTTGATAAGTTTAATTTTGTAAATAAACGAGCTCAACGTTTTACTTTCCGTGCTTACTCATGGATTATGCCAATTATGCAAATGATTAATTTTGGTTTAAATTTTGGAATTAACTTATTAATGTTAATTGCTGGAGTAATCATTAAAAATGGTGATCAAAAACCAGGATTTACTAGTGAAATTTATGGAATTGTTCAAATTATGGTCATGGTTTTATCAAGTTCTGTGATGGTTATTATGGTAGTTTCTATTTATTTCCGAATTTCTCCAAGCATTAAACGAGTTAATGAAATATTTGCCATTAATCCTGAAATTCGTAATGTAAAAAAACCATTAAAGTTTCCGAAAAATTATGAAATTAAATTTGAAAATGTTTCACTTAGCTATCACTCAGTTAGTGAAAAAGAAGTTTTAAGCAATTTAAACTTTACTATTAAGCAAGGGACGTCATTAGGAATTATTGGAGCAACAGGAAGCGGAAAAACTTCATTAGTTTCGTTAATAACTAGATTGTATGATGCAACTAAAGGGAAGATTACTATTGGTAAAGTTAACGTCAAAAATATTAATTTAAATGATTTAAAAGACAATATACGTGTTGCTCTACAAGAACAAATTCTTTTTGCTGGTAATATTGAATATAACTTGCGTTATGCTATGGCTGATGCATCGAGAGATGTAATGCGAAAGGCGGCCGAAATGTCTTGCGCGTGAGAATTTATTAGTAAATTACCAAAAACATTTCAATCAGCTGTTGAACAACGTGGCGGAAATTTTTCTGGTGGACAAAAACAACGTTTATGTTTAGCGCGTTCATTGATTGGCAACCCAAAAATTTTAATTCTTGATGATACTACTAGCGCACTTGATTTAATTACTGAAAAAAAAGTTCTTAACAACATTATGACATCTTTACCAAATGCAACAAAAATTATTGTTTCACAACGAATTGCTTCAATTAAAGAATGTGATCAAATTATTGTACTTGATTACGGTAAGATTAGTGGTATTGGAACCCATGAAGAATTATTAAAATCAAATGATTTATACCGAAGTATTAGTGAATCACAATTAAAGGTGGTAGATTATGAATAAAAAATCATTTACTGGAAAAAATCTTGAACCAAGTAAAATTAGTTTAATTCAATCTAAAGCTAATTTAACGATTAAAAATAACTTTAATCCTAGTTTGACTTTTAGAAGAATTTGAACAGATTATTTATCTTATGGTAAAAAATGAGCTTGAATGTCTTTATTTTTCTCATTATTTGGAGCATGTTTGCAAGCAACAGCACTTTATTATATTGGAATAATTTATGATCAATTCTTCATGTCTAATGATCAGGCGATCGTAAATTGCTTTGGTACATTTATTCTTTTATTAGTAACTTCTGTTGCTATTTTTGGTTTAAATAACTTGTTTGTTTATTTAAATTCAATCATGATGATTAAACTGAGTGAACAATATTTATGTTACAAATTACGTGGTGATTTATTTAGTAAAATTCAAAAACTTCCAGTTAAATATTTTGATTTAAATGCATCAGGTGAAATTATGACAAGAGCATCAATGGATGTTGATAATATTTCTTCTGCAGTAGCATTTGGATTTGTTCAAATGATGTACTACTTTTTCACATTCATTGCTGTTACAATCATCATGATTATGATTAATTTTGCACTAGGATTAATCACAATTGCTATCTATCCTATTTTTACTTATTGCTCTTTTAAATTTATGATGATGGTAGCACCATACTTTGAAAAACAACAAAAAGAAGTGGGCAAATTAAATGCCTTTGTTGAAGAACGAATTAGTGGTATTAAAATTATTTCATTATTTAGAAAAGAAAAACTAAATCAAGAAGAATTTGCTGTTATTAATGAACATTTAACTAAAAACTCTATTACTGCTAATGCTTTTAGTAACATTTTAACGCCATTTAATGTATTTTTTAATAACTTATCGTTTATTATTCTTACAGCAGTTGGAATTTATTTAGTAATTATTGGCGCAATTAAAACTGATTGAGGAATTAAAGCATACCAAAGTAAATCAGCGTTATTAATTGTTTTTACCATCTTCTCACGAAACTTAACTAACCCACTAAATCAAATGATTAGTGGTATTCCGCAATTAATGTTAGCAACTGCAAGCGCCCAAAGAATTTTTAATGTATTGGATGCTCCAGAAGAAAAAGATGAACCAAATGCAGTTAATATTAAAAACGTTAAAGGAGTTGTTGAAGCTAAGCATTTATATTTTGGCTATGACACTAATAAAATGATTTTAAAAGATATTAATTTCATTGCCAAACCAAACGAAATTATTGCTCTAGTTGGTCCAACCGGTGCAGGAAAAACAACTATTGCTAGCTTAATTACAAAATTCTACAACATAACGCGTGGTGACTTATTAATTGATGGAAAATCAATTCGTAAAATTACATCATCTTCATTAAGAAAAAACATTACAATCGTTTTGCAAGATACATTCTTATTTAATCGTTCAATTCGTGATAATATTCGTTTTGGTCGACTTGATGCTACAGACGAAGAAGTTGAAAATGCTGCTAAACTTGCTGAAGCTGATAAATTCATAAAGTACATGCCAAATGGTTATGAAACAATAATTGGTGCAAACGGAGTTAATTTATCACAAGGACAAAGACAATTATTAGCAATTGCTCGGGCATTTTTGGCTGATAGTAAAATTATTATTTTAGACGAAGCTAGTAGTTCAATTGACACTAAAACTGAATTAGATGTTCAAAAATCATTAAAAACATTAATGAAAAATCGAACAACATTTATGATTGCTCATCGATTATCAACAATTCGTGATGCTAATAATATTCTTGTTATTAATGACGGAATGATTATTGAACAAGGAACGCACGAAGAATTAATTCAAAAAAACGGTTTTTATGCTAATTTGTATAACTCGCAGTTTAAAAAAGGTGTGCAAATTTAAATATTTGTATGAAAAAAAATATCAAGAAAATTAATTGATTTGCTCAGCATATGCATCGTGCGATGCATGAGATTAAAGTGAAATTAAAATATTGTGATTTGGTTGTAAATGTTCTTGATGCACGGTGTATTCGTGCCACTATGAACACCGAATTACTTAAACTTACAAAAAACACACCTTTAGTTCATATTGCTCTTAAATCATCGTTAGCTGATGCAGATTTTAAAGCAGTTCCTTCAATTAGTTATCTTGATATTGCTCAATGTGACTTCTGTGCGAGGTTTAAATCCATAATAATGGAAAAACTCCACGACAAAATTGCCAAATTAAAAACTAAAGGGTTAAAAAAGCCGCAATTAACTATTTTTGTTGTCGGTTTACCAAACGTTGGAAAAAGCTCACTAATTAATCGTTTAAGTCGTAGTCATAAGGCAATTGTTCAAAATACACCAGGAGTTACCCGTAATTTACAGCTAATTAAAATTAGTGATTGTGTTGCAATTTATGATACACCAGGAATTTTATATAATACACTAGATCATATTAAAGTGAGTTATATTTTAGCTACAGTTGGGTGCATAAACCCAGCAATTCTACCAATTGATAAAATTGTTGAATATAACTGCAACTTTTATTTTAAATTTTATGAAAAAGAAATTCGTGAATATTTTAATTTCAAATTAAAATACGAATTTGAGAAATTTATTGATTTTATTTGTCAAAAATATTTTTTGATCTCACATGGCAACAAGCTTGATTTAAGAAGAGCATACATGATGTTATTTAAATTATTTAAAGACTCAACTATTACTAAGGTTTCGTACGATCGTGAAGAATTTGAAGAATAATTATTATCAATACGAAAAAATATACTGAAATAATAATCAATTAGTTTTAGGATTAGATGAAGCAGGTCGTGGTTGTTGGGCTGGTCCTTTGGTTGTTGCTGGAGTAATTCTACCAATCAACTACAGAAACGATGATATTAAAGATTCAAAAATTCTCACAGCTAAAAAACGTGAAAGTTTATTTCATGAAATTAAAGGAAATGCTCTTAAAATAGAAACTATCATTTTTAGTCCAGGTAGTGTTGATAAATTAAATCCAAAAACTGCTTCAATTAATGGAATGAAGGAAATTATTAATCATTTAAAAGATCAGTGCACTGTTGCGCTAATAGATGCTGAATCAGTTAAAGTTAATCATTTTAATACACAAGCAATTATCCACGGTGATCAACTCTCAATATCAATTGCAGCTGCAAGTATTATTGCTAAAGTAACACGTGATCACTTATTAGATGAATTAGACCATCAGTATCCTTTATATGGTTTCAGTAAACACAAAGGTTACGGAACGGCTTTTCATCATGAACAATTAAAAAAATATGGGCCTATAAGAAATGTTCATCGTTATTCTTATAAGCCTATTAAAAAGTTATTAGAAGATAGATAAATTATTTTTTACCTAGCAAACTAAACATTTGTTTTTTATAGTTTTCCACACCCGGTTGATCAAATGGATTATGCTTTAATAAATATGCACTTAACACTGCTGCTAATGAATTTCAAATAAATCAATATCCATAATGATATTCATCTGCTTTTGAAAGAGTAACAATTAAATTGTTAATACCACCATCAACATGGTGTGCATACACAGTTCCTTCAAATGCTTTTTTTGTTAAATCATAAAGATTTTTGTTATTTAAATATTTTAAACCATCATCGTTATTATCAATTTTAATTTTCATATCATATTGTGGTTTTTCAATCATAATTGTTGTTTCAAAGAAGTTTCGTGGTCCTTCTTGTAAGTATTGACCAACACTATGTAAATCTGTGCTTAATACAGCATAAACCGGGTAAAGTGAACTATGTCCTTTTCCTTCGGATTCAGCAAATAGTTGTTGGCTTTGATAAGCTAACATTTGTAGTTGTGGTTCATAAACTAGAATCATTTCCATTGGGAAATTTTTGTTTTTATAAAAATAGTGACGTAATACAGCGTATAAATATGCACTATTTTCATATAAATCACTTGTATTTAAATCAGTTAAAGCTTTTTTAGCTCCTTGAAGAATTTTTTCAATATCGAGTCCAGCAAAAGCCATTGGTACAATTCCAACCGGAGATAATGTGCTAAATCTTCCTCCAATGTCATCAGGAACACTAAACATTGTATATCCCTTTGCTTTAGCGTAGTTATATAAAGTACCTTTGCTTCCATCAGTGATACAAATAATAAATTCACGTGATTTATCTTTTCCAATATTATTAATTAATAATTCACGGAAAATTCTAAACCCAATGGCTGGTTCAAGTGTTGTCCCTGATTTACTAACACAAATAATTCCAAATTTTTTTTGTGATTTATTTAATTTATTTGCAATTTGTAGCATGTAATTGCTAGACATGTTGTTAATAAAATAAATATTTATTGGATCTCCGTAAAGTCCATTTACCATGTTAACGGCTGCTTTTGTACCAACAAAACTTCCACCAATGGCAATAATTATTAAATCCTTAATTCCAGCCTTTTTTCATTTATTAACGCATTCTTTAATCCGTTTAATTTCACGAGGAGGATAAAGTTTATCAATATTTCTTCATCCTAACATATGACTTCCAGCTCCTCGTCCTTCATTCATATCCTTGATAATTTTATTCACATCTTTTTGATATTTCTTAATGACACTGTGTACATCAATTTTTTTATCAAGATTTTTATAGTCAAACTTTAACATAATAATTTAATAAAAATATGCGATTATTATAGGTAAAAATTAGAAAATAATTATCAAATAATCTCTTTAAGATTATGAATTGATAAATCGTAATTAATTCGGCTAAAAATATGTGAATTAAAAAACGAAACATGAGCACTGAGCGGTGAAGGGTGTGAAGAAGATAATATTGTGTGTTTATTTTGATTAATCATTGGTATTTTTTGTTTTGCTTCATTGCCTCATAAAACAAAAACTACATGATTAACATGTTTATTAATATAACTGATAATATAATCAGTAAACATATTTCATTTTAAATATCGGTGTGAAAGTGGTTTATGTGCTTCAACTGTTAATACTGTATTAAGCAATAACACTCCCTGCTTAGCTCAATCAGTTAAGTCCACATTGTTTCGCTGATAACCTAAATCACTTTCAAGTTCTTTAAAAATATTTTCTAACGATTTAGTGATTTTACTTCCAGGAAATAGACTAAAAGCTAATCCGTTGGCTTGATTAGGATTGTAGTATGGATCTTGTCCAAGAATAACAACCTTTGTTTCATTAACATTAAAGTAATTAAAACAACGAAAAACATTTTCTTTTTCAGGATAAACTACTTGTTTTTTATATAGCAAAGAAACTTGATCAAGTAAATTCTTAAATCAAGTTTCTTTTTTTAAGTTTTCAATCACTTCTTTTCAATCGGTATTTAATTGTTCAATCATGATTGATTAAATAACAGTTTTAATAATGTTAGCAACATTATTTACTGATACATTTTTATCTGCATCTTTTCAGTTAACACTGTTTCCATCATTTAAAGCATATAATCACATGTATAAGAAATACTTATTATTCTTATAGTTATCATATGCATTTTTGTATCAAGTTGAAGTTCGATTTGGAAGTTCATTACTATTTAGTGTTGTACTAATAGCAGTAATCTTATTTTGCAGTTTACTTACATCAAAGAATCATATCTCATCAGTTTTTCCTTCGTTTTGAATTGAATAATTATCTTTATCAAAAGCTAAATAGCTTGGAATAACAACATCTTCATATCCGGCAAAAATTGGAACTTCATATTTAACGTGTAAAACGCCATTATCACCTTGAGTTTTATCTTTTAGTTTAATATCTTTAGTATATGTTAACATTTGATATTTTGCTAATGCAATAAAACTTGAATAATTGATTATGCCATCATTAATTCATTTACTAATGGTTGGTTCTTTAATATCATTACCATTAGTTCATTCGCTTGCACTAGTTGATGTGATTTTATCTTTTGTTTCAAAATTTCCATTATATGCAGTTGAAGTTGAAAATTCAGTTGACTTTAGCGGTTGTGCACCATTTGGTAGCTTATGATCATAAATTGAACTTCAAGCATTAGTGTAGTTAATAGTTGAATGAATATTATCTAATTCATTATTGTTAAATTTTCAATCATTAATAAAAATTGAATTGTTGTGATTATTGCTTGGATTGTAAAAACCATATTGAATAGCATTATTTGGTAAATTAATTAATACAGGCATATCATAAATAGAATCAATTCCTGTTTCTTTAACATTACCTTGACTATCTTTAGTAGTTGCTATATGAACATATTTGCTTAGTGTACCATGGGTTCAATCGAAATTTTTGTTTTCTTGGCTATAAATATATGTACCTGAAAATAAATCATTAGTGTAATAAGCTGCTGGTTGATTTTCGTTTTCAGGAACATATTTTGAACGATCAAAAATGCTTTTTTCACTATTTAAACCCATCATTGGGTAAATCTTATCACTACTAGCAATGCTTGAGCCGTTATACAACTCATTATTGACTGCACTTTCGTTTCAATTAACTTGATATGGTCCAAATTTATATTTAGTGTTATTTTGTGATAAAACATTAACTTGTGAATATAAATAACTAAAGTAATTATTTCTAACATCATTAGTTTTATCATAACTTCCTAAATTAAATGCTTCAGGAGCATAATTATTGTTAGTTAAATTGGCATTATTTCCAATCATTACACCTAATCGCTTATATCCATCAAGATAACTGTTGCCATTAATTGTGCTAACTAATCGAGCTTCATAATTATTTAATAAGTTAAATAAATTAACAAAGTTATAGCTTATTTTATTAACTGCACCATTATTTAAATAATTCATTAAATTACTTAAACTAGTTAATTCATTATTTTTATCACTAATACTTAAACTACTATTAGTTAATCATTGTTTGTTATCAAAATCAGCTTGCTTATAACCCCAATAATAGTTATTATCAGATGAATAAACATATTTCATTTTTAATGAGTTAATGTAAGCATATGAACCAGTAACACTTGGGGTAAATGAATTATTAAAAGCATTAGTGACAATATAATCATTAGCTAAATTAAATTTTGTATTAGTAATGTCTTTTTGTATGCCATTATCTTCGATTTTTCCGTGTTTTAGATAATAATCATCTTGTAACGCATTAGCATTAGCATAATGATTCGTTGTATTAATCGGCATAATGTATTGGCTAATTGTTGAACATGAAGTTAATGTAAAAGCCGGTAAAATTAAAATTGGTAATGATAATAATGTTCAATATGCTTTTAAAGATTTGTGGTTTTTTCTTTTCATATGTTTACTCCTATTCATCATCAAATAATGACAAATTTTTAAAAAATAATAGATCAACATCACCTGTTGCCCCATTTCGATGCTTTTTAATTGTGAAAGTGATTGGCACGGCGTTGATTGGAACATCAGATTTTGTTTTTTGTTTTTCATCATCTTCTATTTCTAATGGTTTTTGTGTGCGTGCATATAAGAAAGTAACTAAATCAGCATCTTGTTCAATGGCTCCGCTTTCACGCAAGTCACTTAATAAAGGTTCAGCTTGTTCACCATCACTACTACTTCGACGTTTTTCAATTTCACGTGAAAGTTGAGCAAGTGCTAAAATAGGGGTATTAATTTCTCGGGCAGTAATTTTAAGCGTTCGAGAAATTGTTGCTACTTCTTCTTGACGATTCATACCTGCTGTCCGCTTAGTTTTTTCTGGTCCTCGTAATAATTGCAAATAATCAACAACAACTAAAGTAATATCATAAATGGCAGATAATTGCTTAAGTTTTGATTGAATATCATTAATATTTAATCCTGGTGAATCATCAATTGAAATTGGTAAAGAACGAATATAGTTAGCACCTTCATCATGAATTTGCATCTCTACACTTGTTAAGTTACCATTTCGTAATTTAGAAATATCAACTTTTGTGTGCAATGATGTCATTCGTTGAATTAATTGCTCACCACTCATTTCAATAGAGAAAATAACAACACGTTTTGGTTTATATGATGAATTGTCTTTGTTTTCTTCATTTTCATTTTGAGCAGCTTTTGCTGCGTTATATGCAAAATTAATCGCTAACGCTGTTTTTCCTGTTCCTGGACGAGCAGCTAAAATAATTAAATCACCTTTATGAAAACCATCAGTCAATTTGTTAATACCTTTGAATCCAGTATCTGTCCCAGTTAATTTAGAATGATCGCGATTGATGACCCTAGCTAATGTTGATTGCATCATATCAACATAATATTCAATTCCGTTCATTCGTTCGTTTTTTCGTGAATAAACAATTTCACTAAAACGATTTAATCGTTCAACATTATTAGTATGACTTTTAGTAAATGAAAATTTACTCTTTGCTATTTCTTCACCTAATTGCACAGTACGATCATGAATAGCAATCTGTTTTACATATTCAAGTGCAAATTGAAATTTATATGGTTGGTCACTTTGTTCAGTTAAAACTCGATAAAGCGTATTAAAATCATTATGTGTAAAATTATTGTTAAAAATATTTGAACTTTCAAGTTTATTAGTTAACGATTCAAGATTAACTTCTACTCCATTATTTGCTAAATCACAAATCGCTTGATAAATTTTTCGGTTGTTGGTAAAATAAAAATCATCACTATTTAATTGGGATTGGGCCACATCAATTAAATTATGATTAATTAATAAACTACTTAGAATAATTTTTTCAAGTCGTCCTCTAAGTTCAGTATCATCAGCTATTTGAATTTTTTCAGTAGCTTCTTCACTATTAATATTTCTGTTTAATTTGCTATTGTTTACCATGATTTTAGTTATCCGCTTCAGTTACAATTACTTTAAGTGTTGCAGTAACTGTTTCAAATAATTTTAATTGTACTTGGTAAGCACCAAGTTTTAAAGGAATAAAATCTTCATTAAAATTGAATTTATTTACTTCAATTTTGTGTTCATTTTTAAGTGTTGTAATAATTTGTTTAGTACTAATACTACCAAAAGCTTGACCGTGGTGAGCTTTAAGTGTGTAATGCAGCTCTAGTGCTTCAATTTGATTTTTTAATTTAATTGCTTCAGCTTCATTTTGCTTAAAAATTGCTTTAATTTCAGCCAAATCATTTTGTAGCACTTTTTGTGATTGTTCAGTATAAGCCACTGCTAATTTATGTTTAGCTAAAAAGTTTTTATAGTAACCATCACTTACAGTAACTACATCATTCTTTTTTCCTAATTTTTTTACATCTGCAATTAAAATAACTTTCATAATTTATTCCTTTTTAATAAAAAGTGATAAGAAGTGTTCTTATCAGGTTTTATTCTTTAATAAATGGCATTAATGCAACAAAACGCGCACGCTTAATAGCATTTGACACCATACGTTGGTGTTTTGCACATAACCCTGTAATTCTACGGGCAAGAATTCGCCCATTGTGGGCAGTAAATTGATTTAATAATTCTACGTCTTTATAATCAACGTGTAGTAGTCCTTGTTCACATAAAGGACAATCACGTTTAATAATAATTTTTCTTCCACGACGTTTTGGACTATTGTTGTTACTTCGATTTTTTGACATTATAATTTCTCCTTTTTAATTTTATTTATCATCGGAATTGATTTTGGCAAATCATTCTAGTGATTGATCGTCTTCACTAGTTAGTTTACTTGGTTGATCATCAATTTTTTGTTCACTAGTTTCTAAATTGATTGATGCATCATTTTCAGGAAACAACTGATCAATTGGTGTTTTGTCTAGGTTAACTTCGTGTGCAGTTGGCGTTGACGTTCGATTTGTGTTTGAAGAACGAGTATTAATTGATTGAATGTTAGTTGCACTAACATTAACGAATGTACGACGTTCAGTATTATCGCTATTATTGCTTCGATTAACACGAATACTACCTTCAACTAAAACTAAATCACCTTTTTTTAAATAACGGTTAACAAAGTTTGCTTGATTATTTCAACAAACAACAGGAATAAAATCAGTATTTTCTTTATCTCCGCCGTAACGATTATTTACAGCAAGAGTAAAAGTTGCCATACTCATTGATGGGTTTTTACCAGGGTTTGGATCTGTTGTTAATCGACCCAATAAAAAAACACGGTTCATGCTAATTACTTGCTTTCGTTGTTACTTGCCATAGCTGTTGCTGTATTAATAGCTTCAGCAACTTCAGCAGCTTTAGCTTTTTCAGCTGCAATTGCTTCCATTTTACGCTTGTAAATTTTTGCTGTTTTATTAGCATGTTTTACTTTTTTAGCATTGTTAATGGCTTTAGCACCATAATCTTTATCAAGATTAATGATTAAGCAACGAATGATATTAGCATCTAATTTAGCTAAACGATTAAATTCAGCAACTTTACTTGGAATATTACTCGAAAAATTTAATTGTGTATATCATCCTTTATCACAATGATTGATTTGATAAGCTAAAGTTTTTAAACCTCATTCTTTCATTTTAAAATCACTGTTGTGGTTTACTAAAGGAATCATTTTGCTAACTAGATTAGCGTTTTCTTCTTTACTTAGATTACCAGATGTAATCATTAAAATTTCATAGTTTGGCATATAAGTGCCTCCTTCACGGTTAATAGTTTAATTTTTTCTTTAAACAAAGAAATCCACTTATGTGTCAACATAAATGTATAGAAATTATATATATTAATATCTATTTAAATGGTTAAAGTGAATTGAAGCAATAAAAATTGCAATTGCGTAAATTATTACCCCAATAACAAGGGTTATTTCTTCAAAAAGATGTGGTTTAATTGCGTGATTAACACTAAAACCGATAATCATTCCGCCACCAATGATAAATATCGTTAAAATACGAAATAAAATGACAATAAAATACAAAAGCATTTTATTTCTAGTTTCTTTAATGATTTTAAAAGTAATTGCATCAATTAGACTGTTTATAATTCCCGCCATCACTAAAAACGGAAGGTTAATTAATCAACTATATATAATTCCATTATTTTTTAATACGAACCCCAAGATTAAGGTAATAATCATCCCAACGATTGATATGATCCCAAGATAAACAAAAACATAGAAATAGAAACTATTTCTATATTTTTTGAACCAATTGTTGTCTTTATTTTGTACCAAAGATTCGGTCACCAGCGTCTCCAAGTCCAGGAACAATGTAACCATGTTCGTTTAATTTTTCATCAATTTGGCTTACAAAAACATCAACATCAGGATGTGCTTTTGTAAATGCTTTAATTCCTTCTGGAGCAGCAATAATGTTAACTACTCGGATTGATTTTGGTTTATATTTAGCTTTAATAATATTAACAGCTTTAATCGTACTATTGGCTGTTGCTAGCATTGGATCAAGAACAATAACATTACTATTAGCAATGTTTTCTGGCATTTTGCAGTAATATTCAATTGCTTCTAAAGTTTGTTCATTACGGTATAAACCAATAAATCCAATTGCTGCTCCTGGGAGCATGCTTTTAAATCCATCAACCATTCCAAGTCCAGCCCGAAGAATTGGCACAAGAGTTACATTATCTTTTAGTTTATAACCTGTAGCAATTCCACATGGGGTCTTTACTTTCATTTCAACAGTTTCAAAATCTTTTGTCGCAGGATATGTCATGAATTGACTTAATTCCACAAGATTTAATCGAAAATCACGAGAGTCAGTTTCGATGTTTCGCATACGTGACAATCGCACTTTAGCTAGAGGATGATCAATAACGTGAACCATATTATTTCTAACTATCTTAGTATTATTTTTTACATCGTAAAAAATATTGTTAGATTTTTGATTGGTTCACGTTGTATTAATGTTTTTAAAAGTAAATGAATTTGATCTATCTTAAAGTACGATCAAATGGAATTCCATCGTGTTCTGGCGCTTTTACCCAGCGGCTAAAGAAGACTAAGATAACAATTGTTGCTACATAAGGAATTGAGTAAGCAATTGCTTTTGGTGTTCCCATGTTTGTTAAGACATTACTTGATGCAAGAGCAGTAACTACTGCAAAGATTCAACTAGCTACAGAAATTCATTGTACACGTCACGCACCAACAATCATGATCGCTAATGCTAAATAACCAAATCCTTGAGTATTACCTTGGAAATATTGAATTTTGTATAAGAATAGCGCTCCAGCAAGCCCAGCTAATGCACTTGATAGTAGCACCGCATTTCATTGGTATTTTAAAACACTAATTCCTTGGGCATCAACTGCAAAAGGGTTTTCTCCAACAGCTCGATATCTTAATCCAGTTTTTGTTTTATTCATCACTACTCAAATAATTACCACTAAAACAACTGTTAAAATAAAGATAAATAAACTACCTCCATAAATGTGGGCGTCTTGTAAATACCAGAATTGGTGGTAACCAGTTTCTAATCGTGGGTTATGATTGTATAGTAGCCCAGCTAATGGGTTATTAACAAATGTTGCAAATGCCAAACCAGCTAAGTTAATTGCTGTACCGCTAATAATGTGGTTGGATTTTAAGTTAATACAACTAAATGCATGAAGCATTCCGATGAACATTGTTGCCACCATTGTTAAGATTAAAGCAATAGGCATACTTCAAGTTCCTAGAGTTGAAATTTTTAATACTGGAGAGCTAAAAACTGCAAACATAACTGCGCCAAAACACATCATGCCGTCAATTCCAATATTAACAATTCCAGCACGTTCACTAATATATCCACTTAAACCGCCAATTAATAAGATGGCTCCAAATAATAAGGTAAAATCTAAAATTATTCCAGCTAAAGCCATAAACTAACTTCTTTCCTTTCTTGTCGTGATTTTACTAGCAACAACACTAGTAAAATTACGACATAATTTATTAACTAAATCAATTTGAGCTTGAATTTGTATCAATTTATATTGGTAACGAATTTTATGATTGATTTCTTTAAACATACTAATTCTTGTTCAATTTAATAGACGTTTTTGTTTAATGAATTTTTGGCAATAATGAGGTGAATATTCACTTATTACATACTTGTTTTTTTGTAGATAAACTTGTACTTTAGCATTTTCACGATTAATTTTTAAAGCCATTTTATCTTTTAAAGTTCCATCAATTCAATCTTTAACAATTTTGTTGCGTGGTTCAGTTATTGTTTTATTGTTCATGAATGCTAACCATCCTAGTCATTTTTTCTTAGTGAAAACAATAAAATTGTTATGAAATTGATAATTATTTTTCACTTTTTCGTATAAGTGTTTATTAATTTGTTTTTCAATATTACGCATTTGTTTAGTAATCTTGCTATCTTTATTAATGTGATTGTAAAGTTTGCTAGCAAATCGCTTAGTTTCATGCTTATTTTCACGTGATAATAGGTTTTGCCGTCAGTATTCAAAACGTAAATTTAAGCGCATTAATTTATAGTATCGGTAGATATTTTTCTTTAACAATCTAAAGTTTCTTCAATATGTTAGTTTATTAATTGAACTGATTCCATAAATTTTCATGAACTTAATTATGTAATCATTGTTATTTACGTTACTTAATGATTTTTCAATACCTTTTAGACGATATAGAGTGGCAATATATTTTTCATATAGATATCGGTGAACTCAATGTTCAGCTAAAAACTTTTCACATTGTACCCGGTTTTTACCAAGAATTCCCCCTTTTTTATTAGCAAATTTATCAAATAAGTCAAAGTAGAATTCATTTAATTCTTCTCATGAGCTAATTCGATTATTATTTAATTGTGGTAGTTTTCTTTTATAGCGATTTATTTTTTTATTTAATTTAACTTGTTCTTTTAACAGTTTGTGGACATGCTTAAATGTAAACAAATGAGTTGAGGTTTCATCCACTAATTTTTGAATTTCATGAACATAATTTTGGTAATTTTTGCCAGCTTTTGCCCCACTAAAGATATTTTTTAATCACAAGTATGGAGTAACGCTACTGAAAATACTAATGATTGCCGCCCCATAAACAATAATTCCAAACATTAAGTTAGTGAAAGCGATATTAATTCCTAGTGTTACATTAATATTGCCTTTAGCATTTTCAATGATAGCAAATAAGAATGATACAGGTAAAGCACCTAATGGGCTATTCATTCCAATTAAACCAATTGAAATTCCATCAAATCCTCAATGTGGGATTTCTCTTGTAGCAATTGAAACGCTTAATTGACTGTTATACCCACCATAAACACATGCACCAAGGATTCCGGCAACTGCGCCTGAAATTAACATTGCTACAATTCGTTCACGGTGAACATTGATTCCACTATATCGACTTGCTTCAATATTCATACCAACTGCAGAAATTTTCTTTCCATAAGTTAAATATTTCAATAATCCATAAGCAAAAATAAAGATAATTCCAGCAATAATTAGTAACGGAATATAAGCACTTGCTCCAGCTGTTCCGTCCATTGACAACATGTAATTTTTTGCTAAAGAAATTGTATTTAATCCACTCGGATCAATTGCTTCATATTTAGCAGCCACTTTAGTTAACATCATTGTACCAAGGAAGAAAACAATTCAATTGATCATAATTGAACTAATAACTTCATGGATATTTAGTATTTCTTTTAATAAGCTAATGATTAAAGCGATCAACATTCCACCAGCCATACAAATAACAATGAAAACAAATTGACCTAAACCAGCTGGAACATTATTACCAATAATTCAACTACCAATAAATCCCAGTTGGGCACCAAACATCATTTGGCCACTAATACCAATATTGAATAATCCAGCTTTATTGGCAAAAATAAACGAAATTGCTGATAAGAAGAAAACCGATAATAAAGCTAATGTTAATTTGTGTTCATTGCCTTGAAAGAATAGTAGTAAAAACTTTTCAGGAACTTTGTACATTAAACTAAAGTCACGATAAACAAGACTTGCTACAATTAACGCAATAACAATCGCAATAATAATCGAAGCAACCGAAACAACAACGTTTCGTAATAATGATGACTTTTTGTCTGAATAAAACATACGATCATATCAATATTTTTCTTTATTACTAAACTTAAAGGAGCACTTGTTGTTAATTATTTGATTATTTGATGTGTTTGCATTATTTATTTTTTTATTTTTAACAATATTCATAAATTATTTTACCACCTTTTGTTCGCTTAAGGCACTATTTGATAAGTAACGACCAAGAATTTGGTGGTTAGCTTTCTTTCTTAAATCGTTAAAGACAACTTTACCTTTGTCAAGAACAACAATTCTTGTTGCGATAGAAAGAATTTCATCTAATTCATAAGAAATCAAAATGACTGTGTGTCCTTTCTTTACATCTTCAATAATTTTTTTGTGAACATATTGAATTGCCCCAAGGTCCAAACCTCGCGTTGGTTGAACAAAAATACTTAAATTATGTTCACGAGTTAGTTCCCGTCCAATCACTAGTTTTTGTTGGTTGCCACCACTTAAACTACGTGCTAATGATTTACCACCATTTGCACCACGAACATCCCATTTATAAATAATTTCTTTACAATAACGATTAATTGCAACATTGTTTATTAAACCAAAATAAGTAAATGGGCGTTTATTAATAATTGGTAATACTGAGTTAATTGCTACAGTTTCATCAAGTACTAAACCATATTTTAATCTATCTTCTGGAACATGAGCTAATCCAGCACAAGAATATAATTGATTAACTGATGATTTTAGAGCATCAACCATTACTTTGTGTACAGGATCATAAATTTTAACTGAACCACTAACACGCTTTTTCAATAATCCACCTAAAATTAATGCTAATTCAGTTTGTCCGTTTCCTTCAATTCCAGCAATTCCAAGAATTTCTCCTTGATGAACATCTAAATTTAAATTATTAAGTGCAAGAACATGTTTTTGTGAAGTTTTATAAGCATTTAAATTACGAATTTCACAAACAACAGGTCGATTTTTATAATCTTTGTCATCAATGTTGTTAATATGCATGATCAATTTTTCACCAACCATCATATCAGCTAAAGCATTTTTATTTGTCTTCTTCATAGGCACAGTTTTAATAGTTTCACCGCGTCTTAAAACTGTAACTTCATCAGCTACTTGTTCAACTTCGTTCAGTTTATGTGTAATTAAAATTATTGTTTTACCAAGTTCTTTGAATTCCTTTAACATTTTTAAGAATCCTTGAATTTCTACATCTGATAATACAGCTGTAGGTTCATCAAAAATTAAAATGTTAGCATCACGGTATAATAATTTAATAATTTCTGTTGTTTGTTGTTCACCAACTGATGAATAACGTACTTGATTGTCTAAATTAATTCGCAAATTGTATTTTTTAGCAATTGCTTCAATTTTCTTACGCGATTCATTACGATCAATAAATCCATATTTAGTTGTTTCAGCCCCTAAAATAATGTTGTCTAATAATGAATAAACGTTAACTAATTTAAAGTGTTGGTGCACCATTCCTATTCCAGCATTAGTTGCATCTAATGATGTTTTAAATCGTGATTGAATTCCGTTAACGTAAACTTCACCACTATCAGCTTTGAATTGGCCAAATAAAACCGACATTAACGTTGTTTTTCCAGCTCCGTTTTCTCCAACAATAGCATGAATTGTGTTTTTCTTTACTTTTAAAGTGGTATTTTTTAGTGCAAAAAATTGCCCCTTGTTAAAAGTTTTAGTAATCTTATTCAATTCAACTGCATAAATCGATTTGTTATCGTTATAAAAATTAGTTTTTGTTTTTAGTGCTTTTTTAATTGCTTGTTTTTCTTTAATAATTGCTTGACATTGTTTTTCTTTTAGCTTTTTAGATTTTGCAAAAGCTTCATTCAACATTTTGTTCCATAATTGATCAATTAAAAGTTGTTTTTTACTTTGATCTTTTTTATCAACTTTCTTTGCTTTTTTAGTTAAAAAGAAAGTTTTTAAAACATTTTTTAAAGATTTATGTTTAGTTTTTTTAACAACAGCTGGTGTTGATTTTAGTTCGGCTTTATTATCAGCTGCATTGCTAGTAGTTTTTAAATTAACTTTAAGATTAGCAGTTTTTTGTTTTGTTTCTTGTTCTTTTGCGTTTTGATTAGCAATCATCACTTTACGACTAGCTAAATAATGCAAATAACGGCGTTTTTCTCTTTGGGCAGCTTTTTCAGCACATTGAATTACTCGTAATGAGTGACGGTCAAGTTTTGTTTCGGTCGATAATAATGTAGTAACTGGTTTTTTGTTATCAACACTTGAAACCATTTTTGGTTCTTTTTTAGTACTTGTTGCTTTTTTAGATTTATTAATTTGTTTATCACTAGTTAAAGCCGGTGTTTCAATTGTTTGAGTGATCACTTTAGTAATTGTTTCAGGTTTTACACTTGGAGCTTTTAAGTATTGTTTTTTATTAATAGTTTGAGCATCTAATGAATTAAAAACTTTACTAATGTTATGACTAGTTAAAATTTTCTTTTCTTTAATTGTGCGCTTCACTTTAATTTTTTTAGTTTGCTTTTTTTTCTTCATAACTTTTGCCTTTTATCAACGGAAATACAAATTATCATTCACCATATCAATTAATGTTTTGTCTGGATCTTCAGTAGTCACAGTTTCTTTGTTAATTAACTTTGTTGTTAACAAATATGTAACTGCATCATTGTAATTTTCAATGTTTGTTCCTGATGTAAAATGTCTAGCAATAGTACTAACAGCTTCTATAAGTGCATTTTTACCAGCATCACTAATTCCGGTACCTTTATTAGTTAAGCTACCAACAGTAACATAACCATAAGTTCCAATGTCATTTGCTTCAATTTTAGTTGTTCCATCAAAAGTAACTCTTTCTACAGCACCTGCATCAGTAACTTTTCAACCACGAATTCCTTGGGCTGATGCATCAAGAATCATACTAATGATATAAGCCATATCTTTAATAACACTATGGAAAATAATCTTTTGATCAGGGTTTACTTCCTTTCAAAGCGGTGAACTGCTCTTGGTTCTTAATTGTCCGTCTTCTTGAGCAGTATCAACTCCAATACAAACAGCAGCACTATGTTCATCATTAATTTCACTAACAACATCACTTGTTTGAGGGCCTGCTACAGGGAGGATGGCATCAGCACCTTGTGATAATAATTGACGTGTAATTTGTTTACCATCACCAATCGAGAAACTTTGACTAAAATAACTTTCTTCAACTCCGTTATCAATAAATTTAACAGTTCTTAATTCCTTTTCAGCTTGAGTTCATTTTTCATAATCAGTTAGATAAGGAAGAACATAGTTATTATAAGTTCATACCCCTAATTGAAAACCACCCATATAACTTGTTACAGAAGGAATTTCAATCCCTCCAAAAGTTCCAACTGCTAGTTGACCACCATTAATTTTGCTGTAAACTTGTTCATAATTGTCTTGTAAAAATTGACAAGTACTTAATCCACTTAAAAATGCTCCTTGATCGCTTCTAAACTGTACAGATGAAACTTGTTGGTTGGCAACTGTTGCATCAATCAAAGTGAAACCTAAATCTTCAATCACTTGTTCTTGAGTAATATAAGTAAGTAGAGGGGTAATGTGTAAGAAACCACTAAGAATTTCATTATGTAATTTACCGCTATGTTTTTCATATGCTGTTTTATATGCTTTTATATATCCAGTTGAGTCACTACTAAAAGGTCGAACATATGTACTTTGATTTTTGTTTTCAAAATCCACTGGTGTCGTGTCTGGAGAAACTAAATCATTTAGTTTAACTGTTGGAACTTTTCCTGGTTCTCATTTAGTCTTACCTTCGGGCTTATTTTCAACATTACGTCTTGTCCAATTAACTAAACCTTGATAAGTGCTTTCATTGAATGAAAGATCCATACATTCGCTATCTGGAGAATCAATAATAGTTGTTGAATAAGACTCAATCCCGTTACCAGAGTTACTAGGAAGAGCAGTTTCTACATCAAAATTTCCCTTTAAATTTTTAAAAACCTCTGCACCTTTCGCTCCTTCAGTTGTTGGTTCATCATATTGTTCATTTAACAATCATTCTGTTTTTGTTGAAATCCCAGTAGAGCCACCATAAGAAGTACAGTTAGCATCTTCTTTATATGGAGTAATCGTAATGTAGTTTTTTTGGCCGCTAAAATAACTACCGATACCAAAAATTGCTCCAGTACTTCCACCAACAGCGACTAAACTAGCCGATAATGACAGTATTCGGAACAATTTTTTTCTTTTTTGCGACAAACTTAAAATTTTACTTTCAATATTTTTTACTACTGGTTTTTTATTTCCAGCGGTTGTTGAAAGTTTTTTATTCATTTTATTATTGAGCATAATGGACATCAAATATTCTTATTCTAATTATTATATTATTAATGAATATTAATAAAAAAACCAACCAAAATTTTTAATCGTTAGTTGGTTTTTAGACATTTTTTAATAAATTGATTCCTATTTTTTTGAAATTATTGCTTTGATTTCTAAGTATTCAGGATGTTGGTTAATGATATTATAAAAATCATTTGGATTTAAACCAGCCCCACCAATTAATGCACCATCAACACCATTAATTTTTAAAATACCAGCAGCGTTTGTTGGTTTTACACTTCCACCATACAACACTCGAACTTTTTTCGCTACTTTTTCATCATAAAGGCCTTTTAATGTTTTGCGAATATGTTTTGTCATATTACTAATGAATTTTTCGTCAGCACTTTTGCCACTGCCAATTGCTCAAATTGGTTCATAAGCAATAATTACATTTAATATTTGCTCACTAGAAACATCCATTAAATCTTGTGTTAATTGGCTGGTAATTACATCCATTGATTCATTGTTATCATATTGCTTAATGCTTTCACCAATGCATAATACTGGAACCATATTATTAGCTAATAATGTTTTGATCGTCAAGTTAACTTGACGATCAGTAACATTTAACATTTCCCGTGTTTCACTATGACCAATCAAAACGTAATTAATGTTATATTCGTGGATCATGTCATATGACACTTGTCCAGTAATTGCCCCATTTTTTTCATAATGTACATGTTGACATACTGTGACAACGTTATTTTTCATTAATCCAGTTGTTGGAAGAATTCCTAACATTGTTGGCGCAACTCCAATTAATGGATGGTATACTTTTAGTACAGGATCAGCTTTAAGCAACTTGTTGAAAGTTTTAGCGTATTCACTAATATCACTAAACTTTTTATTCATTTTTCAGTTAGCGATAAAAACTTTTTGATTTTTATTTTCAATAACACGATTAATTTGTGCTTTTAGATTTTTATTCATAAATAAAGTTATTTAATTATAAAAAATAAATAAAAAATGAACAAGGGTTTTCTTGTTCATTTTAAGATCTTTATTTAACAATAATATTAGTGTTATTAGTGCGCTTTCTTCTAATAAATCTAAATATTAATCACGTTAAGAAAATGACTGTTCCTATAACTAAAAGAAAAATAAATAAATCACGAATATTTTTTTTGCGCTTAATTGCTGTTAATTCATTTTGATCTACGATCATGTAGTTATAGTAATTTTCGATATTAGCGCTTCTTAAATAATTAGTTAAGATTAAGAAAATATGCAGAATTAAAATAAGTATTGCAACTCCAACACAAGAATAAAATACAATAGCGTAAGTGTATTTATTTAATTCTCAAGCTGCATTAAAATCAGCAAAACCAAGTTTTGAATCACTACTAAAAATAACTGCAATTGAATCAATTAGCATTGTTAGTAATAGTAAAACATAACTTAAAAAGCTAAACCAGTTAATATCAACAAAACTTGTTTTTAATCGGCGGTATACACGTTGAATATTTGTTGATACTACTTTATCATCTAAGAAATTAATTCGTTTGGCTTCTTCATGAAAATTACGGTAACGATTAATATTAATAATCATTGTAATTAATAACACAATAAAAAGAGGAATTAACAAAACAAGAATGTAGGGACTAACTTTTGCTTTTCAACTTGGTTCAATTGCCACCAATAAACTAATTACTGTACTAAATATTAAATAAATAACAAAAAATAATACAGCATAAATTAATGATCATTTAGCACGACGAAATTCTTTTAAATAAAAACGAGGAATAAATTGATAGTATGGGTTGATTGCTTTTAAGCCTTTTATTCTTTTGCCATCATTAATTGCTTTAGTCTGGGCATTAAAGCGTTCCAAATTTAATTGTTCAGGTGTAATTGTTTGGTTATTGATTTGACTTGCATTACGCACTTGAATAGTGTTCATTTGGTGGGTCGTTAAAGAATCAAAGCGTGCAGTTGGTTCAACTGTGTCTTCATCATATTGTTCATCATTTAATAAACCACTAAATGATACTGTTTGAGTCTTTAATGTATCAGCCATAACGTTAAATAAATTATATATATCGCGTTAGCTTAGTTAGTTTTTTTATTGGTAAAGAAAGCTTTCGTCCCACTTTTGCTTCATTTTTACCGTCAAGATAAACTAAATCCGCTGTAAAATGAACTGAATCACGAGTTAAATAACTGCCAATTCCATAAATATCAACTGGTGAATTTAATTTCAAGTATTTTTTTACATCTTCAGTTTTAAGTCCACTTGAAATAATAATTTTAGTGTTTTTCATTCCACATTGATTCAATGCTTTACGTGCAAGTTTAACTAATATTGGATTAACTCCATGAAGTTTTTTCTTAGTAAGTGATCGATCAACAAGTGCATGTGAAGTATCAATGCGAATCGCATATAATTCTTTTTTAAAGTGTTTTGATAACTTTTTAATTTCACCAATGACATCGTTATGATAATCAACTAAAGCGATTAGTGGACTATTTTTGTATAAAGCTTTATAAGCTTTTAATGCGGCAACAATATCACCATTGAATTGTTGAATCAACGCGTGTGGAACTGTTCCACTTACTGTTACTTCTTTTTTATTTTTAATAAAGGCAACTGATGCATCAGTAACAAAGTGACGAACTCCTGCAATATATGCCGCATAACCATCGTATGGTTGTGTGTTATAATTTTCAGTTCGATCAGCCATAAAGATCAATTGATCAGTTGTAATTAAATCTAAGACTTCTTTACAGTTTGTTGCTACACTACATCTTCGTGAAAGAATTCCATCAAAAATATTTTCATATTTACCAAAAATTTGGTAAGGTCCTTTAAAGAACAATACACTAGTATTAGGTTGGATAATATCTCCATCTTTATAACCATAAACTTCAATTTGTTTTAATTCGTTAGGTGTTAATGTTTTCTTTAAAATATCAATAATTTCACAAACGCCACACAAAACAATTGGTTCGTCACGAAAAAAACTAAACTGCAAAATTGTGTCGTTATGTTTTTTAAATTGTTCAATAATTTTTTTAGTTTTTATAAAGTAACTTGATGTATAAAAACCTTCTTTAATATTTTTATACTCTTGATTAAAAATAAGCTTTTTATCCATGGATTTTATTTTCATTTCCTGTACTTAAGCGTCCAATATTGTCACGGTGACGAATAGTAACAATAATTGCTGCATTTAATAAATAAAAAGCAATAATACCAATTAACGGTCAATCTCAATGAAATGCGCCATGATCAATATTATTTCATCATAAATGCACTTGCATTAAATACAACATATTGATATAAGGTACAAAAACCAGCACTAGACTTATTCACACACTGATAATTGAAGCAACTGAAACATAATTTGTGAAATAAACAACTAAACACCAAACAACAACAAAAATTAATGCTAAAAAAATACTAATACTACAGATAAAACCAAAAGTTGAGCTTACTCCTTTTCCGCCTTTAACTTCATTAGCGGTTGAATCTTTTTTAATCAAACGAATTAGATATCGAATTGGGTAGCAATGACCAATGATAGCCATTAATCCACCTAAATAAAATACTGATGCAATTGCGTATGTATTTTTTGCACTATCCATAAAAAATCAACGATTAATTGATCAACAATAGATTCCTAGACAAACAATTACAGCTAAATATGCTTTTAATGCATCAATAGCTAAAACTAATAAACCAAGTTTAAGACCTAATTCTCTAGAAACATTAGTAGCTCCAATATTACCGCTGCCTACATGTCGAATGTCTCGATTGAAAATTTTTCCAATTAATTCTCCTGTTGGAAAATTACCAAAAATATAACCAATAATTGCAAAAATAATTGTTAATAATATTGTTCCAAAAGTTGCCATAATTATTTTCCTTCTTTTATTTTATTAAGAACTTCATTCCCATCAATAATTCCATTGCGAATTACTTTGAAGTTATCCAGATCAATAATTGTTGAAGGATTAGTGCTTAGTCTTTTACCATCAACAAAAATAATTTTTTGACTTTGTTCAGAAAAAACTTTTTTAGCTTCATTAATATCATTAACTGGTTCAGCACCACTTAAATTAGCGCTAGATGAATAAATTGGACCAGTTAAACTAATTAGTTTTAATAATTGCTTGTGATTAGGAATGCGGTAGCTTTTTTTATTTTTAATTATTGTTAATTTACCAGGCCAATATTCTTTTAAAACTCTTTTTTCAATTTCGTTTAAATCATGGATCTCATTTAAATTACTGATAAATAAAATGAGTTGTTTTTCACGGGGTCGATTTTTACATTCATAAATCAAATTAGCATTCAAACTAATAATTCCCATTACAGTATCAGTTTCAACAATTGCAGCAAATTTATTTGTTTTTAAGTAATTAGCAATTGTTTCTAAATCAAAAAAAGTACAACTAATAATTGGTTTCATTTAATTAAGATTATGCAGGTTTAACTGCTTCAGTATTTTCAGGTTTTTTTAAATCAACTTTTACAGGAAAACGATTTAAAATTTCTTTAACAATCTTTTCACTGTAAATTAAATTACGAATACCTTCAAATTTTTCTTTATTATTCAAATAATCGCGAATTGGTTCATTTGTTGTCTTGTAGTATTCGTTTAAACCTTGTTTAACTTCTTCATCAGTAACAAAAATATCTCATAACTTACCAAGTTCAATAAAAACTAGATCACGTTGAATAACATGATTAGCAATCATTTTAATTTGTTCATCTGGTAAAGTTTTATAAACTTGTTTTAATTGATTAGAAACACGTTCAACATCAGCTGCATCAATATTAAATTCAAACGACTTAGCAACGT